>JAZKGH010000030.1:0-5084 GCA_040386055.1 Bacteroidota bacterium | reverse complement strand
CGAAGCAGGTGGAGCGGTGGTAAGTGATGACGTAAAACTGCACCTGAACATTGAGTTGCACAAACAAGCATAACCTATGATAGTAAAAGCGCTACTTCAATTGGAGTAGCGTTTTTTATTTCACATCACATGGATACACAAACACAATTATCATTTCCTGTGAAACCAAATCTATCATTATAAAATAATGTTTTGGCCTATTCTATAACGGATAGTATTCAACAACGTTTTGTTGTGAACAAGTCTTTTTAACAGTATATTAGTACTTCATTCTTAAATTCAGTTGTGATGAAACGTAAGGATTTTTTAAAAGCAGGAATGTTGGCCACAGCAGGAATGGCCATTAAAGGTGTGAATGCGGAAGAGGTAATGACCAACAACAATGATGAGTTAAAACCATTATTGGATAATGTTGGATTTAACCACATGCCTCAACCCGATTCGAAACTGGCTACCAATATGGTATTGCATAAAGCCGACACTCGGGGTGGAGCCGACTGGGGTTGGTTGCAAACCAAACATTCTTTCAGCTTTGCCAATTATTACAATCCCGACCGAATGAACTTTGGCGTGCTACGCGTACTGAATGATGATATTATTGCAGCCGGAAGAGGTTTCTCCATGCATCCGCACGACAACATGGAAATTGTGACCATTCCGCATTTTGGCGCTTTGGAACATAAAGACAGTATGGGTAATGGAAGTGTGATTCAACAATATGATTTACAACACATGAGTGCCGGAACAGGCATTTATCACTCTGAGTTCAACCCGAATAAAGAGTTGGAAGCACGCATTTTTCAGATCTGGGTATTCCCTAAAGAGTCGAGCATCAAACCTAAATACCACCAGCGTGCGTTCGAACCCAAACACCGCATTAACAAATTACAAACCGTTGTGTCCCCTGACCCTGATACATATGGCGGAATCTATATTCACCAGGATGCATGGTTTACGATGGGTAAATTCACAGCTAAACATAAAGCCAAATACAATATTCAGAAAGAAGGAAATGGTGTATATGCGTTTATCATGGAAGGAAATGCGACTATCAACGGTCAAACACTGAACAAACGTGATGGCTTTGGCATCTGGGATGTAAAAGAATTATCCATTCAAGCAGATTCTGACTGTGAGATTTTACTTATGGATGTTCCAATGCAAATTGGTTGAGGAAGAAGAACGTTCGCTGTGCTAAAAGAGAAAAGAAGAAAAAGGTTGGAAGTTGGAAGGAAGTCCTTAATATCTTAATTCCCTAATTACTTAATCTCCCACAAAACAAAATGTAAGGTGGTTGAGCGGTCCGATAACTATCGGACGAAACCCGGATTTAAAGAACTATGAAAGAAATAACTAAAAAATATACTAACGGTGAAGTCACCATTGTATGGAAGAATGCACAATGCATTCACTCTACTTTATGCTGGAAAGGACTCAATGCAGTATTCAATCCGTCTGAACGACCATGGATTAAGCCGGAAGGAGCACCTACTAATGCCATTATCGAACAAATCAAAAAATGTCCGAGTGGAGCTTTAAGTTATTATATGAATGATGAAATGGAATCAGCAACTGTTGAGGTACAAGCCGAAACTATTGTAGAACCTACTCCTAACGGCCCTTTAATGGTATACGGAAATGTGGTAGTGAAGGATGCTCAGGGAAATGAAACACGTAAAAATAACGCTACTGCCTTTTGCCGTTGCGGACAATCAAGCAACAAACCTTATTGTGACGGCACACACCGAAAAATTGGTTTTCAAGGGTAGTTTTATATTTCAATAACATCCTTCTCTTTTACTTTTTGCAACAGTGGTTTTACTGCAGTAACAATTTCCTTTTTTAAAACTTCCAATAACTTTTTCTTGGCAAAATGCCTGTAAGTAACCAGGCTTATCTCTCTCACAGGAACGGGTGACCGAAAGGAGCGCAGTTGTTGTTTACGTGTCTCATTAAAATCAAGAGTTGCCAGTTCCGGAACAATAGTAATCCCATTATTCACCTCTACAATTTTAAGCAATGACTCAATACTCCCTGCTTCATACTTCAAATTGGATTCATATGTTTCATCCTTTTTCAACTCACACATATTAAGCATTTGTGAACGTAGACAATGCCCTTCCTCTAGTAACCACAATCGTTTTACATCTAATTGTTCAGGCAGAATATATTTTTTATTCAGCGATTTTTCATTTTTCGAAACAAACACCTTCAATGTCTCATGAAACAACACGTCTTCTTTGATGCCTTCAGAATGCAATGGTGTGGCCACAATACCAACATCCAACTTATCGGTATTTAAGCCCTGAATAATTTCGTCAGTAGTGAGCTCCTGAATGCTAATATGCACCCCGGGATATTGTTGCAGAAATGAATGTAGAAACAATGGTAATAAATAAGGAGCCAGCGTGGGAATAATTCCTAAACGTAGTTCTCCCCTCACCTGTTCTCTGCCGTCAATAGCAATTTGCCTGAGTACAGAAGCTTCTCTCAATACCATTCGCGCTTGTGTAATAATCTCCTTTCCTTGCTCTGTGGGTACAACCGGCTGCCGGCTGCGATCAAAAATTATAACATCCAGTTCTTCCTCCAGTTTTTTTACCATCATGCTCAATGTGGCTTGCGTAACAAAACAGGCCTCAGCCGCCTTGGCAAAATGGCGATGTGTATCAATGGCAATGATGTATTCGAGTTGTTGAAAATTCATTATGATTTGTGATTTGTGAATTACGATTTGAAATTTTAGAATGTTAATGCGTTGCAAATAAACCGGTGGCTTCTCCCGATAGCTTATCGGGACACTTTGTTGAGCTCAGCCACCTTTCCTTTCGTTTTGTAGGAGATTAAGTAATTAGGGAATTAAGATATTGTGGTTTTCTCTCTTGCTCCTTCCAACTTCCATCCTCCAACCTCTTTCTTCCTTCAGCGAAGCGGTCTTTCTTCTTTTCTCTTTTAGCACAGCGATCTTTCCTCTTTTAACGAAGTGATCTCTTTTCTTTCACAAGTATAGACAAAATCTATGTATTCATAAAAAATATCAGTTTGATTGATGATTATCTGTAAATCATCTTTGTTTCCGATAATTAATTTAACCATCACTCAATATGAAAACAACATTAATAACAACAGCTATGGTAATGGGTTCGGGTCTGGCTATTGCTCAGGAAAAAGATTTAACAACTAATGGCGGTGCACCTGTGGGCAGCAACCAGCATTCTAAAACAATCGGTTCTAATGGACAAGTTTTGCTGGAAGACATTCACCTGATTGAAAAACTTGCTGCGTTTGACCGCGAACGTATTCCTGAACGTGTAGTGCATGCACGTGGTGCAGGAGCTTTCGGTGAATTTGTGGCTGCAGCGGATTTTTCTGCTCATACACGGGCTTCTTTATTTTCACAAGCCGGAAAAAAAACACCTGTATTTGTACGCTTCTCTACTGTAATCCATGGCAATGGTTCTCCTGAAACTGTTCGTGACCCGAGAGGATTTGCCGTAAAGTTTTACACTGAGCAAGGTAATTATGATTTGGTGGGTAATAACTTACCGGTGTTCTTTATTCGTGATGCAATGAAGTTTCCAGACATGGTTCATGCTTTAAAACCTTCACCTGTTTACAACAAACAAGATCCAAACCGCGTATTTGACTTTTTCAGTCACATACCGGAAGCAACACATATGTTAACGCGTGTTTACTCTGATTACGGAACACCTGCCAACTATCGTGAAATGAATGGTGCAGGAGTGCATGCCTTTAAGTGGGTAAATGTTAAGGGTGACATTACTTATATAAAATATACCTGGAAAAGCAAACAAGGTGAACGTAATCTTTCTGCAAAAGAAGCATCCGAAATTCAGGGAAAAGATTTCCAACATGCTACTGTTGATCTGTATGATAATATCCGGAAAGGAAATTATCCTTCATGGGAATTATATGTGCAGATGGTGAAAGCATCAGACATCAACAATTTTGACTTTACTCTTACAGATCCAACAAAGATCTGGCCGGAAACAATTGCCCCTTCGAAACTGGTTGGTACCATGACCCTGAACCAGGTTCCTTCAAACTTCTTTGAACAAGTAGAACAGGCGGCATTCTCTCCGGGTACTCTTGTTCCTGGTATTGAACCTTCAGAAGACAAATTATTGCAGGGTCGTTTGTTTTCCTATTTTGATACACAGCGTCACCGCATAGGAGCTAACTTTCAGCAATTGGCTGTAAATGCACCTCAAGTCACCGTAAATACTAATAATCAGGATGGTGCTTTAAGTCAGCGAGGTAAATCTTCAGAAGTAAATTATGAACCCGGTATAAATGCTAACAGCTACAGTGACAATAATGAATACAATTATTCAACATCAAGTTTCAGCAAAGTAAGTACTGTGCAAGTCATCATCAACAAACCTAACGATTTTGAACAAGCAGGTGTATTCTATCGCAGCTTGAGTGATAAAGATAAAACAAACCTTATCGCAAATCTTTCGGGTGACCTGAAAGTTGTACAGAACAAAGAAATAGTGAAGAAAATGATCCGTTATTTTTATGCGGCTGATGCCGATTACGGAAAACGTTTGGCTCAGGCATTATCCATCCCTCTTTCAGAAATTAATACTTCTGCAGGATCAAAATAATCCTCCTTACACATGAAAGCACTATTCACCTTCATCTTAATTACAACAACTATGACGCCTTCAAACGCCCAACACATTTTTGATGCAGCGCGTACTAACGACTCCATCTTTGTTCAGAAATATATTATGGCCGGTGGTAACATCAATGCCTGTGATGAAAAAGGATATACATTATTGATTTTAGCTGCATACAATGAAAGTGAAGCGGTAGCCAAATTGCTTATACAGGCAGGTTGCAACGTAAACGCAGCCGACAACAGTGGTAGCACGGCCTTAATGGGAGCTTCGTTCAAAGGATATAAAAACATCGTTTCTCTCCTGCTTAATAATGGTGCAGATGTGAACCAACGAAATCGAAATGGTGCCACGGCAGTATTTTTTGCAGCTTTGTTTGGCCGGTTTGATACCGTTAAACTTTTGAAAGCACACAGGGCCAATCTCAAACTTCAGGAT
>JAZKGH010000029.1:0-9559 GCA_040386055.1 Bacteroidota bacterium | reverse complement strand
GGGCTTCACAACCCGATTAATCATGCCCCAGTCATACGCCTGTTGTGCACTAACCTTGCTGCCCATAGTTGCCAATTCGAACGCACGTGCCGAACCTACCAAACGAGGTAAGAAGTAGGATGAACCTGAATCGAGCACCAATCCTACGTTTACAAACACTTCAATAATGGAAGCCGTTTCGGAAGCCACCACCATATCACATGCCAATACCATACTTGCTCCTGCACCGGCAGCTACTCCGTTCAGCCTGCAGATAATGGGAACCGGCAAATTGCGCATAGCACGAATCATCGGGTTATACCGTTTTTGCAACGACTCTGCCAACGAACGTTCTTTCATACCCGAAATAGCCTTTAAATCCTGACCTGAACAGAATGCTTTACCAGCACCGGTTAAGATCAGAACACGAATGCTTTTATCCTTTTCCACTTTTTTTAATGCATCCATTACATCAAAACTTTGCTGTTCATTGAAGGCATTAAAAACTTCAGGACGGTTTAAAGTAAGAGTTGCAATACCATTGTTTACTTCAAATAAAATGTTCTCGTATGTTGCTTGCGTTGTCATATGTGTATTAATTGAGGAGCGAAAATATCATTTCACTTTTAATTTCTGCTTACCTGTCCAAATTTGAAAGTATAATTTAAAATCGGAAACCAGGCTCCACAGCGGATAGTTAAACGTTGCCGGTTTATTCTTTTCAAAAAAGGTATGTCCTATCCAAGCAAATCCATAACCCATCAGCGGGCACAACCAAAACAGTTGGGTGTTTCCTGTAACAATACCTGCAATCAGAAATACAAAGAATAAGCTGGTTCCGGTAAAGTGCAATAACCTGCTGGTCGCGTTTTGATGTTCGGTGAGGTAAAAGGGGTAAAACTCCTTGAAGGATTGAATACGTGTTTCCATATCCTCAAAGTATGGAATACATCACCACAAATCCAAGTGTCCACCCGCTAATCACTTGCATCAAAGTATGCGCATGTAAAAACAACCTTGCCGAAAGTGTTATACCCGTAAGTACAAAAGCGATGATTAACACATACCGCAAATCAAATAGAGGTGCTTGTGCTGCAGTAATGATGATAGCAACTAACGCTCCCAAAGAAGCGCCATGGACACTTATTTTATAAAAGTGGTTGATGATTACAACAGCTACCACAATACAGGCACAGGCCAAAACATAAGCACGTAATATAGAGGGTGTATGTAAACGGGACAGGAAATAATAGTCAAAGAGATAAATAGCTGCGGTGATGAGGTAGGGAATATTGCGTTCATCCTGTACATCCAGTAACACGCTTTGTACTTTACCCAATAACCGCATCACCAGCACCGCCAATATGGGGAGTATACCCGCTGTACTAAAAATAAAAGCTATATAAAAAAGCTGAGCGTTGGGTGTTAATCCTAAACTTAAATACGGAGACAGAAAAATAAGAGCTGCTAATCCATACAGGTTCACAAATACCGGATGAAACACAGTAGAGATTGCAAGTGCTATTGATCTGTTCATGTTGTGTTCATCGATTGATATAATGTCCTTACAACAATCCTTCGATAATTTGTTCGACACTTATTCCTTCGGCTTCTGCCTTATAGTTTTTGAGCAAACGATGACGCAATACATCTTTAGCAATGGCCTGCACATTGGCAATATCCGGAGAATAACTTCCATGCAACAATGCGTGACACTTAGCTCCTAAAATCAAGAATTGCCCTGCACGCGGACCTGCACCAAATGAAATATATTCATTCACTTTGGCTGTTGCATGTGGTGTATTAGGGCGTGTTTTGCTTACCAGCTTCACGGCATACTCCATAACATTATCCGCAACAGGTACTCTGCGCACCAATTGCTGGAAGGTTAAGATTTCCTCTGCTGTCATTACTTTATTCGGCACTTGCTGTGTACCTGATGTGGTGCTTTTTACCACTTGTAACTCTTCTTCGTAGGTTGGATAATCCAGTATTGCATTGAACATAAAACGGTCGAGTTGTGCTTCCGGCAAAGGATAGGTTCCTTCCTGCTCAATCGGGTTCTGGGTTGCCAATACAAAAAAGGGTTGAGTAAGCTGATGTAATGTTCCGTTAACCGTTACACTTTTTTCCTGCATCGCTTCCAATAAGGCAGCTTGCGTTTTGGGTGGCGTACGATTGATCTCATCGGCCAACACAATATTGGCAAAAATAGGACCGCGTAAAAATTTGAACTCCCGTTTTTCATCCAGAATTTCTGAACCGGTGATATCACTCGGCATCAAATCGGGAGTAAACTGAATACGGCTGAACTGCAGATCAAGCACCTCGGAAAGAGTACGCACCAAAAGGGTTTTAGCCAATCCCGGAACACCTACAAGTAAGGTATGTCCATTCGCAAAAATAGACATCAATACTGCATCTACAACGTCATGTTGCCCTATAATGACCTTACCTATTTCTGCTTTTAACTGTTTGTATTTTTGGTGCAACGCATCTGCTGCTTCAACATCTGTAGCGTATTGGGTCATACTGATTTCTTACTTTAAAAAATTCTGAATACTTGCGCAGTTTTTATATTCATCCGATACATGGATGTAAAACTGTTTTCTGTTTTTAGCTATGAAGTCATTGAGGGCTTTCGATTTTTTGCGGTTCTCAGCCATCACTTGAAACTTCTGATAATCGTCACGCAAATTGGCGCGGTGTGGTTTACTCTCCGACTTAAGGTATAATACTCTCCACGCTTGTTCTTTATCCGGTCCCGGCAGGTTAAGCAACTCCGGCTCCGACATCTCTCCACCCTTCATTCCTTCAATGCGGAAGTACAAACTTTTATCCAACTCATCAATCGGTACTTTGGTAGTACCTGTTGAGCCTTCGGTGATAAAGCCCCCGTTAGCTTTGGTTTGCACATCATCCGAATATTTTTTGGCGGCTTTCTCAAATGTGAGCGTGTCTATTTTAATCTCCCACAAAATACTGTCGATATGCTCCTTTGCTTTCTGCACATCCGTACTGAAAATCTTTGGACGAATTAGAATATGGCGTACGTCAATATTCTCTCCCTTGCGATCCACCAGTTTCAAAATATGGTAACCAAACTTGGTTTCAATGATCTTGGAAACCGAATCGGGACGAAGACGGAACGCTGCTGCCTCAAACTCAGGCACCATATCGCCACGGGTAAAAAAGCCTAAATCACCACCGTTAGTGGCTGAGCCCTTATCGTCTGAATAAATCAATGCAAGTGTGTTAAAACTTTCTCCCTGAATGATTCGCTCACGGAGTTCTGTTATTTTTTCTAATGCAATTTCTTTCGCTTCCTTGCTCACCTTAGGTTGAATCACAATTTGCGCAATCTCCACTTCGGCACTATAAAAAGGTAAACTATCGGTAGCGGCTAATTCGTTGAAGTACTTTTTAATATCAATAGGTGATACTTTAACATCTTTCAATGCCTTTTGCTGAACCTCCTGAACCAACAATCCGTCCCTGATCTTCTCACGATTGGTTGCTTTAATTTCGGTAATCGATTTGCCGTAAAACTCCTCCATGGCTTTGATGCCACCCATCTGACGGGCAAAGTATTGAATACGTTTTTCCAATTCTCCTTCTACACGATCTTCACCTACTTCAATACTATCCAGCTGAGCCTTGCATAACATAACCTTTTCTACCAGGCGTTGTTTCAATATTTCACATTTCATCGTATCCGATGCTTCAGGAAACTCCTTGCGCAATTGGGCAAACTCTATTTCAATTTCCGACTGCATGATGATATTATCACCTACCACACCCACAATCTGGTCTATAACCATTCCGGGTTGATTCTGTGCAAAAGCCGAATATGCACCCGTTAACACCAACAGGCCTAGTACGATATACTTCAATTTATTTTCTCCTTTTTGCATTCCTGCTTTCTATAAACGTGCACAAGATACAGATAATTGTCTTATGCTAAAATCATACAGGCTTGTACCGGATCTTATTCCGAACAAGCCTGCATTGTATTTCTTACTGATATCTCCACCCCATGATCAGGAGCGGTTGTTATTTAAACAAAGAGTCAACCACCGGATTGTTCACCGATACCGGATATTTTGCTCTCAATTCTTTGATCCATTCTTTTTCAAGATAGTTTTGATAATCTGAAGTTACCAATCCACGCGCCTCTTTCAATGCCTTTGGCTCCGGAGCTACAATACCTTCTACCACATAGAACTTAAACAAGTTTGACTCGTTCGGTACATCCACCACACCTTTTTTGTCCCAATATTTCTCACCCTGTGCATCTGTTTTTTCATATTTGTTTTCAGTAATCACCAACGATCCGGCCAACTTTTTGTTCACCTTAGCTTTAATCTCCTCACCTGATTTTCCGGCAGCAGCCATCTTCATCGCTTCTTTTTTCGCTTTGGCATCTACACATGAATACGTGTAAACTTTTACGCGGTCTTTCCACATGTATTTCATTTTGTTCTCGCTATGGAAACGATCTAGTCCTGTTGAATCCGATACCGCTTTCGTCCATACTTTTTTGTCAGTAAGGTCAAACAACAAAATACCATCATGGTATTCCTGCATCAGGTTTTTGAAGTCAGGATATTTCTGCTCAAGCAAACCTTCTTCATATTTCAATGCTTCTTCATCACTGAATTTTTTGAACAAGCCTGTCAGTATCATTTGAACGCTTTCACCCGGACGAGCCTCCTGGTTGCCTTTTGCATAAGCTGCGAAATCCGTTACCGTTATCATTTTTGACCCGATACTCATTACCGGTTTAGTGGTCAATTGTTTTTCAGTAGGCATCCAGGTAGCTTGCAAGAACGTAGTATCAACCGAAGCTATAAACTCCTTCAGGTTAGCGGTATATTCTTTGTAGTTGTTTTGTTTTTTGATGCGCTCGGCAACTACCAGTTTGCTGCTTTCCGCTCTGCTGTCTCTGCCAACTTTGCTCTTGATGCTTTCTTCTACTTCTTTCAGCTCAGGCACACCTTTTTTATCAATTATATTGATGATATGGTAGCCGTAATCCGATTTGAACGGTTTGGAAATATCTCCTTTATTCAATGAAAAAGCCATTTCCTTAAAGGGTTCAGGATAGTTGCTATAACCGGTAAAATAGTTCATTACACCACCATTGGCTTTGCTTCCCTGATCTTGCGAATATTGCTCCACCATTTTATCAAATGACTCACCGGCCATTAATTTTTGATAAACCGTATCCGCTTTGGCTTTAGCCATATCAATTACATCCTGTGTAGCACTCGGACCTGTTTGCAACATAATATGTGAAACCTTTACTTCACCACGGGCCGCACGTTTGTCAACCACTTTCAAAATATGGTATCCGAAACGGGTACGGAACGGCATGGATAGTTGTCCTTTAGGTGTATTGTATGCTTGCGTTTCAAATGGATAGATCATTTGGAACGAAGTGAACCAACCTAAGTTACCAAAGTTTTTTACAGCCGAAGGGTCATCCGAATTTTTGGCAGCAATGCTGTCAAAACTCTCGCCTTTCACGATGCGGTTGCGCAATCCCATAATTTTGTTGTAAGCAACCAATGTATCTTTCGCAGAAGCATTTTCAGCACAGTTAATCAATATGTGACTTGCGTTCACTTCTTGCTTCATGCGATCATAAGCTTCTTTGATTAAGCCATCACTTGCCTTTTTATCGGTTAAGTATGGATTGGCTAATTGCTTGCGGTATCCCGCCAATTCAGTTTTAAACGAAGCAATCGAATCCAGTTTCATCAACTCGGCTTCTTTTACTTTCATCTTAAAGTTTTGATACAACTCTAAGTATTCGCGAACATCCGCTTCGGTTGGACGCTCTTTATCTTTTTTGTTTTTAGATAACAAACGCTCAAACTCCGCTTTGTACACGGTATCACTTCCGAAAGTAAACACCCAGGGAGATGGAGCGGCTGCAATAACAAGGGGTTTAGCTGCCGGTTTTACGGCTTTAGTTACTGGTTTTTGCGCCAATGCCATTGACGAAATACATGTTGTAGCTACTAATAGAAAAGACGTACTCTTCATAGATGGTTATTATAGATTTAATTTTCTAAGGAGTGCAAATATATAAATATTGGTTGCATTAGCGGAATGCAGGGTTCGGAATGCAAAATGTGCTTTGTGAGCCCTGATTATCAGTGGGTTTTATTTGCTTAATGCTTTCTTAATGGGGGTGATGGGAATTGGAGGTTGGAAGGTAGAAGGTGGATAGATGAATCTTGCGGTATTTTTTAACGCAGCAATAGCTGCGCTAAACGCTGCCCTCCTCCCAGGAGGGCGGAAAAGAATTGCCTGCAATTCTTTTCGGGTGGTTGCGCGCGCGACTTTCTCAGCTTCTATTTCCACTCTATCGCTCAAACCCCAACTCCACCTTCAACTCCTCCACTACATTAAACACAATCGGACAAATACTATAATTCTCCCATAGTGTTCTTCGAAATTTCATATCGGTTTGGTTGAGGTGCGGGTAACCAGCACACGCTGCCGGACGATGCTCATAAATAGTACATGAACAATCATTCAGAAACATACACGGTTTGGTTTTGAGATAGAGAGCTTCTCCATCATATGCTACATATTCTTGCTTGAATAGTTCGATGGCTTGCTGTTTGAGAGTTGCCAGTGTTTCGATCTCATTCGCTTCCAATCCAGGCTCGAGCTTTTTGCAGCAGTTGGCACATTGCAAACAATCCACTTGTGCACTCACTGTTTCACTTAACCGGTGAATACGTTCATCCACTTCATTGGAAGCTACACCGCGCAAAAATTTCTTGAAGAAAATATTGTCGATAGTTTTGTCTTGAAGAAACGGTGCGATTTGAGCGGGAGTGGTCAACATGCTGCAAACATAAGGAGTATATCAAATATGTAATCGGTAAAGTAGCCTATGTTTTGTTAAATGAATATTTGTCTAAAGTCAACAACCATTTTTACCACAAAGAAGTAAAGTAAAGAAGAACAAAGTTCACCAAGATGTTTTGTTTTCGAACATATAATTGTTTTATACTAGAACAGTCTTATCTTTGTTCTTATGATGCCAACATCCGAAGAACTAGGAAAAAGAATAACTCATTACCGCAATGTAAAATCCCTTTCGCAGGAATCGCTTGCGGCTGAATTGAATGTGACCCGTACTGCCATCACCCAAATTGAATCGGGGAAGAGAAGTGTTTCGGCTATTGAATTAATGGAACTTTCCAAAATATTAGGATTCAATATAAATGAAATTATGGCCTCTGCTTTTAAACCTGAAAAAGTTGACGAAGAAGAGGAATTGTTACCAAGTGAAGAGATCCGTATTGAAATACCCAAACTGAAAACCCAAAAGTTTAAGCAGATACTGCTGTATATACTGGAACGTTGTGCCGGTAAACCCAATGTGGGCGAAACCCTTTTATACAAGCTGCTTTACTTCTGCGATTTTAATTACTATGAACTGCACGAAGAACACCTCACCGGAGCCGTATACCGTAAATTACCTTTTGGACCCGTTCCCCAAAAACTCGATGTGATCATTAACCAGATGATTGAAAAAGGTGAATTGAAAAAATTCAAAGCTCCTTTCCACAATTACAATCAAACCCGTTACATGCCTTTGGTGAAACCTAACCTCACCCACTTAAACGGTGCTGAAAAAGAAATGATTGACCGTGTGATTGAACAATATAGTGATTGGAGCGGTGCAGCTATCAGTGAGTATTCGCACAAAGACATGCCCTGGAAAGCAACTAAAGAAGGTGATATCATTAATTATGAACTGGCCTTCTACCGGGAACTTCCTTTTTCAGTGAGAACGTATGATGAAAGCGAAGCATGAGGTTTGAACAGCTGACTGAATTTGATAAGGACCTGAAAAAATTGCTTAAACGTTTTCGAACGCTTGAGGAGGATTTGAAGGTAGTGAAACAGGTACTTTCCATTGCCCCTGAAGCGAGGCCTCCTTTCAGTTATGTGGTTGATGGATTAAGATTGCAACAACCTGTTATTAAAGTAAAACGCATCGCCTGTAAAACTCTTAAAGGAAAAGGAAACAATACCGGGTTACGTTTGGTGTATGCATGGTTTGAAACAGAAAAACGGATTGTGTTGATTGAGTTATATTTTAAGGGTGATAAGGAAGTTGAGGATAGAGAGCGGATTTTGAAGTATTTTAAATGAAAACAAATCAAAAAATTAGATTCATTGCATAATTAAACATTAGCTATATGAACTATCAACAGTAAGAAAGATGTTCTTTACAATACCATTTTCTTCGACCTCTTTTACTGTTAGTTTTAGTTTTGCTTTTGAATCTAGAAATATACTATTGTGAACATTCTTGATATACCCAATTGCATTTCCAGCCTTTAGAAGCTTTACTGCTTTGCCTTTGAATGCATGTTCATTATCTTCTAATAAATAATCAATCGAGTCTCCACTTTTTATCGACCCAACTTTTACTTCTGTGTGACTTAATCCTGCAATATCCGTTACAAATCGAAAGCCCTTATCGGGGTAAAATATCCCCAAAAATTCGTAGTTGTCAGTTGGTAATAACCCCTGCGTTAAAGCTAATAATTCAAATTTATCCGTTACCCCTTCTGCTTCCCAGAAACGTAAGACCTTAGGGTTTTCCTTTCGCTCAAATGGGGTTAACCGCAAAGAAAAAATATCTAAATCTCTCTCTTCATATATTACTTTGTAATCCAAAGGAAAACCCGTGTATCCGGTAAACCCTTCCTTTTCCGCAGTCTTTGCGCCTGCTTCTAAATACCTAAAGGTTATACCATCGTTTGCCGAGCGTTTAATAGAGCCCACAAGTCTCCTTCTAGCTCCTTTGCCACTGCGCCACGATACATATATTTCTCTTACTTTAGCCATTATTTGCAATCTGTTGCAAAGCTTTAAATCTTTTACAAATAAATTGATAGATTAACTCTTTACGTTTCAAAGTTAGTTTACTTTTTTCATATTCAACGCTCAAGTCTTTATCTATTGTATAAACCAATTTCTTAACCTTTTGTTCATCAAATTTACTTTCTACCCTTTTAACAATACTATTGAGATCGTCCTTATATTCAATATTGATATTTGTTAATAGTTGAAAATGGTTAATTTTTTTGTTTTCCCAACGTATTTCAGAGCGACCATTTTTAATATACCCTTCTATTTTTGAATTGTTCCCCAGAAACGAATCAATACTCAACTCATCAATTTCTCTGCCTAAACTGCTGCCACTATCATATATCGGAGAAAATTCTATGTTAAGCATATCTTCCTTGTGTAAAGCATTAAGCAAAAACTTCTTTAATGGGATATTTTTCAGCTTCAAACCTGAATCCTTATAATTATTATATGCCCAGCGCACAAAACTACTTTTGTTCGTATGTAACTTTTCCGCCTGTAAAGTTTTAATCACTGCCCAGTTTTCAGAATGTCTGTCTTGGTTTCCGATTAATGCATCAAAAACCATTACCTCTATAAATCGCTTTCTAAAATCGTCACTTTTAAGCGAAGCCATAACATCCTGAAAGTATAAATTTGGTCTATCGGTAATTGCAAAGCCGGGTTTGAC
>JAZKGH010000028.1:0-2625 GCA_040386055.1 Bacteroidota bacterium | reverse complement strand
CGATGGAAGTAAAGGTTATTTGTTTATTGCGGATATCATATCCGGAGGTATATCCGATTTTCCATTCAGAGGTAAGATTTACATCACCACTGAAGTTTAATGTTTGTGTAAAGTTACTTCCTACAGGGTTATACACTGTATTAAATTTATTGTAGCCAATAGAATAGTTAACATTCAAATTCCATGGAACATTAAAATCATAGTATTCGCCCGGACTTTCATTCATATATTTCAACTCACCCTCATAACGACTTTTGGTTGAGTTTTTGGGTTTAAATAAATCGCGGTTAAATGTTGCATTCACCCCAACCTGTCCATCAGAAATTATTCCCAGTGTACCTTGTTCGTTCAAATAAAATTTATTGATACGTGTCACCGTTTTAGAACCAGAAGTTGAGGTTATGATATTGTTTACATAAGGATCGAGATTGGCTGAGCCATTTACCGAAATATTCTTAAACAATTTTGTACGGGCACTAATGGAGATCTTACTTAGGTTTAAAGAATCGGCAAATATATTATAGGCCCCACCTATTCTAAAACTTTCGAAAATCTGAATTTTCTCTTCTTTTTGTGCGGTGTCTTTGCCTGTTCTAACTTTCATCTCAAGGTTGTTATCCAATGAGAATCCTACATTGCCCCTGCGTCCCGCACCCGGACCGCCTACAATCCCCCTTTCAAAAATGGAGTACCGTACATCCTGTCCAAGTTCATTTTTATATGAGCGATAATACCCCCAGGAGGCACTACTGTAATCAGGTGTATATGAAAAATCAAGCGTTGGTGTCACAACATGACGAATGGCCGATACTTTTCCTTTTGCAAAATTCTTTATTCCATAATAACGAGTATTCAATCCCACACGCGGCTCAAACGTAAAGGCTCGTTCAAATCCATTTACATTCCGGTTCACTACACCTCCATTCAATGTATCCTTGCGAATGGTTTGTCCATACCAGTACTCTTGTAAGTTAATACCTGTAGACAAGGTATAAAACTTCATAATTTTGAAGGACGTTTGAATCGGCATTGAATGCACCATTCCATAACTCCCGGCCGTATCATAAAACTTTGCAAACTCATTGCTGCTCCAGCTTCTGAACAAAATAGAATCTTTGGTATTGATGGAGTTTTTGAATGAGGTAGTATAACTCATTGTAATATTTTCATACCATTTACCGGCAACGGCTTTGAACTTTGGTTTGAGTGGAGAAAAGTTTGTTACGTTAAAATTGATATCGGGCAACGAAAGCGTTACGGCACGTGTTGCAGTATTTTGAGACATACGTGCTGTTGTCGCTAAATTATATTTCCCTCCTTTAAAAGACTTATTGTAAGAAACACTTGAGTTTAACTGATTGGTAACAATATTGGATGGATTGTACGAGTTGTTAGCGAAGTAAGAACTACCCTGCGCGTTTACACTTGCTATGTTTACATTGGCCGTAAAGGTACTTCCGGGAACAGCCTTAGGGTCGGAGCGGTGATTCCACTGAACACTAAAATCTTTAGAGATACGGAATTCAGGGTCTAACTCTTCAAAGAAACGGTTGTGAGCATAGTTCACTATAAAGTCTCCCGCAAAATGATAGCGGTTTGAATACCTTACTGCATTGCTCAATGCCCAGCTTTGATTGGTATATATAGAGCCAGTAAGCCTGTAATCCATATGTTCACCCAAACCGAAGTAATAACCTCCGTCACGTAAAAAATATCCTCTGTCAATTGAACTTCCATATGTTGGTACAATTACTCCTGAGGCTTGTCCCTTTCGTATGGAGAAGATCCCAAAAGGCAATACCAACGGAGTGGGAATATTTTCAATTTGCAAATTGGCCGGACCCATTACTACTTTTTTATCCGGAATAACCTTGATGCGTGTGGCCGCAATATGATAATGCGGACTATCGAGATTACAGGTTGTGTACTTGGCGTCTTCAATTCCAAAGTTATTGTCTTCATCTTTGGCTACATCGTGCCCATGAATATACCCTTCACCCTCCTTTGTTCGAAACTCGCTCAGGTATCCTTTTTTTGTGCGGAAATTATATTTAATAATCTTAGCCTTATACTCAGTTGCTCCTTGTTTAAAAACAGGTTTCCCTATCAGATTTCCATTTGTATCAGGCGTTCCCATTGCTGTTACAAGGTTTTTATTCAATTCTATTTTAATAAAATCGGCTTCAAGTGTTAAATCTCCCTGAGTAACCTTGGCATCTCCGTATAGGTAGAATGTTTTGTTCACTGCATCATAAGGCATAGAGTCGCGGGCGCTATACTTCACCGGAACATCGATTGCATCTTTTGAAATCCTGATGGGAGTAGTATCATCCGGTTCTTCGGCAATTGATAATAACTCCGTATCTCCTTCATTCGGCATGATGGTTGCAGAATCAATTACAACCGGAGAGGGTTTGGTTACCTTGGTTTGTTTGGGTTTAGGTGTTTTTTTAGGTTTGACAGGTGTATTCTGTCCGTATACAAAACAGCACATAAGCAGCAGGCATGGTATAATTTTGCCAACCACAAGTTTGAGCCCTCGAAAGAGAAATGTAAAATTGTATCCAGAATATGTCAATCCGCGCAAAACTAATTAAAGTTAAAAATATCCTGCAATTTAATCGC
>JAZKGH010000027.1:0-1959 GCA_040386055.1 Bacteroidota bacterium | reverse complement strand
GGATGAAAAGAATAAACCCAAAGATGGTGAACATTACTTTTGTGAAAGTATTTGGGGAAACAACAAAGTAAAAATGTTTACCGAAGGGAAGACTCTGTGTTCTGATTGTAAAAGGGTAATCGCACAATCCGAAAATAGCAACATTCCAAATGTTCCGTACTTCGAGCAGCCTGAGCAAACGTTTACTGTGGAGGATATGCGCAAAGCAATTACTATTGGATTTTCTATTGGCATTGCAAAAAGAGTTGCTGAAAGTGCAGATGAAATCATTTCCTCCCTTGTCCCAAAGATTGTAGGTGCGAATTATGATGGAATGCATTGTAAAGGTTGTAATAAACAAGGTCTTTACAATTGTGCGCATCCAGAAGAATGCGGAGGGCCAGAACCCATCACCTACACCAAAGGCGGCAAGACCTTTGTAAAACTTAAAATTGAATATGAAAAATAAACTTTTTATCCTCTTGGCAGCATGGCTGCTGATTGGGTGCACAACCTTAAAGCCTTCGGACATTGCTTATGCTAAAAACGAAAAGTACGGGATCATGGTGTACAACAAGCGCGGCAATGATGCCGGTGTTGAATTCGCTACCAGGTACAGTTACTTCAATGATACATTGTACTGCATCAATCACCGGGGCGATACCACCGCCTCGTTTTTCAACCTGACCGGACATTTGGTGGTAGTAAAACGGTTGCATTTAAACGACACAATCCGATGAGAATATTTTACGACACGGAGTTCCTTGAAGGAACCCAAACCAAACGTATCCTGGGGATACCGGTTGGCAAAACAAAACCTACTATTGATCTTATCTCAATTGGGATGGTAAACGAAAAAGGAGACCACTATTATGCTGTCTCAAAAGACTTCAACCTGCGTGAAGCATGGGAGCGTTATGATGAACACACAGCCTATGGAGATTTTGACCCTATTCGTGTTTACTGGATCCGTGAGAATGTTCTTCGTCCCGTTTATGATCGCTTGATTGAAAGAGACAGCATTGAATACGAACACAATCCTCATTTGGCAAACAATCCTGAGATGGTGAATACATTCAGTTACAGCGCTCTTGAATTACTGATTGATTCCTATGGGAAAACCAATAATGAAATCGGAAAGGAAGTTCATAATTTCTGTATGCGCAACAAAATAGAACCGGCTCAACTATATGGTTACTACAGCGCATACGACCATGTGGCATTGTGTTGGCTATTCGGAAAAATGATTAACCTTCCTGCTGGGATGCCAATGTATACAATTGACCTGAAACAAATATTGGATGAAAAAGAGAAAGCTTATGTACTTGCCAAATATGAAGAGCACATGGGTTATAAGGAGAACAGTCAGGCAGAAGAGATTTGGGTGAAAGAGAACCGTGCTGACCGCCATCGGTTGAAAAACCATCCCAATTTTCCTAAACAGGATAAGGAGCATGATGCGTTGGCCGATGCTGCTTGGAATAAACAATTGTATGAATTCCTTAAATCACTATCGGTATGACAGACATAACAGAAAACAAATATTACACGCCAGACATATCCGAGTTCCATGTTGGCTTTGAGTTTGAAAGACATGAGGGGCACCGCGTTTATTATAAAGAAGACTCTCCCGTTGAGTTTAACTGGGTAGAAAAAAAATGGGATGAAAGTCAAATACGGGTTGGAAAACTTAGATGTGAAATAAACGATAAGTTAATCCGCGTAAAGCACATCGACCACGAGGACCTCGTTGCGCTTGGGTGGATTGAGTTATCAAAATTTCAGTTTGCGATAGGAGCTATTACTCAAATGAGTTTTAGTGGACAATCTGCTTCTACGCTTATTTATGAAGAATCGAATTACTATGATCATGAACGAGAAACCTATAGGCCAAACAGAAACATTAGATTTAACGGATTTATTAGAAACAAATCAGAATTGGCTCGCATCATGCGTCAGATAGGAATAACAAAATGAAAC
>JAZKGH010000026.1:2146-3304 GCA_040386055.1 Bacteroidota bacterium | reverse complement strand
GGGATTATCCCCCTCGGCTTTTTTAGTTGATGAATGTGACAGGGTTTATTTTTCAGGATGGGGTGGTGGTTCCAATAATGGCTACAATTCAGCAACAGGCAGTACGCACAGTATGCCCATTACCACCGATGCCTTTCAAAGTATTACTGACGGAAGTGATTTTTACCTTGCTGTGTTTGCTCCTGATTTAACACAAATTTCTTATGCAACTTATTTTGGAGGATCTCTAAGCAACGAGCACGTTGATGGTGGTACAAGTCGTTTTGATAAAAAGGGAATTGTGTATCAATCTGTTTGTGCCGGTTGCGGTGGATACTCCGACTTCCCGACAACACCGGATGCATACAGCCGTACCAATAATGGTAAACGACCTAACAATCCTACTTTGGGAGGATGCAATAATGCCTTGTTTAAATTCAGTTTGAATATTTCCGACAGGGCTCCCGTAGTGCGTGATACGTTTATCTCCCTGCATGCTACTGACGTTTTAAAATACACGTTGAATATGATTGATCCTGATGGCGATTCGGTAAATTCAACACTAAGCGGAACGGTTTTTTCAATCAGCAACAACCCCGCAACAGTGAGTATTGTAAAAGGCAAGAACTCTGCAAGTGCAACCGTTACCTGGAACACACTTTGTTCCCATGCCAGTCCCGATACCATTGTGATTAATGTTACAGCAGCCGACAATGCCTGCCCTACTCCCAATATTTCAACGGCAACTATTAAACTCCTGGTTACCCCGCCACCTTTACTCGACCCTCCTTATCCTCAATGTCTTCAAACCATTGATGATTCAACCGTTATAATGAAATGGAAATCTCCGGCAAGTCTTAAGTATTTTAAAGAATATATTATATACCGCAAAACGGGTAATGGTCCTTTTTTGGTTTCCGGCACTATCACTAATGTTACAGATTCACAATACACTGATACACTTGCCTACAATCACCTGGCAGAAAACTATTGTTATTATATCAGAACGGTAAACACCTGCGACAGCAGTTCTCTTCCTTCACGCAATATTTGTTCGCTGTTTCAAAATGATACTACTCAGTCAATATTTAGCCATAGGGATACTATTTTATATGTAACAGCAACCGATACGCTTACATATACTTTCTACTCCGAAACGATTAACCCGCTTGATTCCCT
>JAZKGH010000026.1:0-2133 GCA_040386055.1 Bacteroidota bacterium | reverse complement strand
CATTTCAGCAGGAGGAAACATTTTCGCAACCAACCGATTGCTCTCCATGCAATCAACTGCCAACTTAAAAATAGCTTCCTATAGTTTTAGATGGCGTTCTCTTTGTGATGATCTTAACCGTGGAACCGATACGATTGTATTGCAGTTATTGGTGCGTGATAATGAGTGTCCGCAATCACGAACACAAAAGGCAACTGTCAAAATTATTGTAGTACCACCTCCTGTCGATCCGCCTCCTGTAATGCAATGTACCCGCTCAATGGGAACCAATAGTGTATTGGTAAGATGGATCAAACCTGCTGCTCCCGGAAAGTATTTTTCACATTATGTACTGATGCGTAAAAACGCTAACAACACCTGGGATCAGTTGGCTATTGTTACCCATGATTCAGCTTTGGTGTATGAGGATAATACGGCTCTTGAAAATGAACAACGAAACATTTGTTACACCGTATACCCGGTTAATATATGTGGCCTAATAGGTGATACAGCTCCTTTTTCTTGCACCGTTGTAAAAAACATAACCCCTCCTGCTCCCATATACATTTATACTACAACCGTTAAGGACAACAGAAATATTTTGCTGCAATGGCAAAAAAGTAAAGAAACGGATTTTTTCAGCTATAGTGTTTTCAAAATGGATGAGCATAACGGCAGTAACTATGTTTTATACAAAAAACATATAAGTATTGATGATACAACACTTACGGATGAAGAGGTAAATGTTCACAACAGCGTATATTGTTATGAACTGAAACAAACAAATGATTGCGGTGCAATGAATCCCGATGCTTTTCATTCCTGCAGCATTTTACTCAAAGGAAAGAGTCGACCCTTTATACATACCTTGCAATGGAATGAGTATGATTACTGGAAAAACGGACTCAATGAGTATTCAATTATTCGTAAGGAACCGGAACTTGAACCTATTGTTGCGAGTACCACTCATTATAAATCAGCAGACTGGACGGATAGTCATTTAAATATTGAAAATGGGTTGTATCACTATACCATTGAGGCTTCCGAAAACAATTCTATTTTTAAAAGTTTGTCAAATACTATTGAGCTTATTCAATCTCCTTTATTACATGTGCCTAATGCCTTTACTCCGAACCACGATAATGTAAACGATTCATGGAATCCTGCTCCTGTTTTTGTAAAAGACTACCATTTACAATTATTTAACAGATGGGGGCAGTTGATTTTTGAAACCCATGATAAACACCATCCGTTTACAGATGAATTTATGAAGGATCCGGCCACTTGCGATGTATTTATATACCTTATTACCTACACCGGCTGGGATGGCTCTACACATACCGTAAAGGATAATGTAACATTATTAAAATAGAGCTATAGCGCTCATTTACAAAGGTATTTAACATTTAAGATTCCTGAAAAATTTGCCTTACTTGTTTCAGTTAAAAATGTAATTTTGCCATCAGACTAAAAGCATTATTCCATGGCGGTATACAAATTCAAAATCACGTTTGAAGATTACGAAGATATTTTTCGTGTGATTGAAATTAAATCCACGCAAACCTTTTTGGATTTGCACAAAGCGATATTGGATTCAATTGGTTTTGACCAAAAACAAATGGCTTCTTTTTACATGAGTAATGATTCATGGAAAAGATTTCAGGAAATCACCCTTGAAGATATGTCTGACGGAGATGAGCCTGAAAAGAAGTTGCCCATCATGAGTAAATCAAAACTGTGTGATTTCATTATCGATCCGCACCAAAAGATGATTTACATCTATGACTTCATTGAACTATGGACAATTTTGATTGAGTTAACCGGAATTGAGATCAAAGAAAAAGCCGGGCAAAAATATCCTGTATGTACCAAAACAGTAGGACTCTCACCTAAACAACATGCCAAGGTTCAACGTTTCGGATTGGTTGATGATAATGAGTTTGACGAAATCACCAAAAACTATCTAGACAAAACAGAAGAAACCGGTGGCGCAATTTCAGATGATGAAGCTGATGAGTTCGGTTTGTTTGAAGATGAGCAAGGTGAAGCCGGTACTGCCGGAGAAGAAGAAATGTTCTAGCGCAATGCTTAACACATGAAACAACTCTTATTGATGCGTCATGCTAAGTCAAGCTGGGATATCCCCGGACAGTC
>JAZKGH010000025.1:0-11308 GCA_040386055.1 Bacteroidota bacterium | reverse complement strand
GATGATCCCCGGATTCAGAAAGGCATCCAGAATGTTGATCATAATCCCGCCATATCCTCCGGTTACCAAATTGTTTCGTACAACCAAACCTGTTCCGGTAAGGCCATTCGTATGCAGGCAAAGAGTAGCGTGGGTTGTTACAGGAGGCATGGTGAGTTTACAATTTTCGATTGAATCATACGAAGCAGCACCACTGATGAAAAGCGCGCTGTAATAATCACCACTGGTTAAATGAGAAATGCTCAGGTTTCGGAAACTGGTGTAGGAAGTTGCCTGAAGTGTTACAACGGAAGCAACAGCTCCGCTAAAAGTTATGTTCACAGAATCCCTGTGGCCGGCCATAGACCGGAATGTGATTGTGTTTGTGGATGAAGAGCCAATAATATTTGTTAGCGTAAACGATTCGGTATATGTTCCTGTTCTTACATCAAACACTACTTTGCCACTTACTCCTCTTTGGTTCAATGCAGTTGCGGCCGAAGTGAAATTAACAAAATCGGATGGTGCTGTACCTATAATATAGTTTCCGTTTAATGCAGGTGCAAATTGTTTTGCCAGCGTATCGTTCAGCTTGTTTCCATCTGTTGTTCCGTTGGTACCCGATGTATACACTTTTAAATTATTTATTCCATTGATAATCGATAGCTGATTGGCCCCCGTAAACACTACGGAGATTGTATCGCAGGCCAGAAGAAATCCGGTCCATGTTTGGGTTACCGGAAGGCCGCCATTAAAGGTATAACTGATATTGAATGAGGTAATGGGGTTGTTTCCATTATTCGCAAGCTTCACTATCACATCCTTTGGCCCAACTGTAACAGGTACTATGGGTTGAGTGATATCTTGTACCTGAATATCATTTGCATATCCTCCAAATTCATAGCAGCCGATACTCGGTGATGTAGACCGTGTTACAGCATCCAGATCTTCTGCAACGTATGCTGTGAGGTTCACACCTCTTGGGCAACCCGTAGTAAGATGAAGATTGTTATTGGTTGTAAAGGATGGCTTGACATTGAAGGAAGAGTCTCCTCCTCCTGAATCACTCAGGAAATTTGCCGGTCCATAAACGATACCGTTACGGAACACAAGATCATTGCCGGCCGCATTGTAATATACGTTGTAATTAAGGTTATCACCCAATACACCATTAACAATATATACCGGGTAAATAGTGGCTGTTCCCGAACCCGAGTAAGCAAAAATATTATTCTTGATCTTAGAAGTGTTCGAGCCATCATAATTAATAGCCATTCCTAACAACAAGGCTGAAGAAGAATCAATCTGAATGGTGTTATGGTAGATCTCATCTGTTCCGTTTGTTGAGGTATAAATTCCTGTAGCAAACAATGAAGATTTTATAAAAATTCGGTTATTGTATATTTTGTTTGGGTTGCCGGATGCAGTCATACACTGGTCAAGCTGAAGGCCACCGCTACCGGCATGAATCATATTCGAAATAATTGCATGGGAAGGATTTCCGGCAAAGTTGTTTCCGCAAGTAGCAAAATAAATACCGGTTCCTCCTGAACAGTTTACGGTATTGTATTTTACTTCCAGGGCATTGTATATGTAATTGATAAACATGCCTACATCATTTTGTCCATCTGTATTGGTAATAGTATTCCCTCTTATTTTATAATTGCGGTTAAACGCATTGGAAGCAGCAGTATTTCCATAGATAGTGATACCGGTATTGGTCCCGCTGATAATATTGCTGTCTATCTCTAATGAGTCAATCCTGTTATTGCTCATTGCATATCCGTTTGCCGATCCTGTAACAGCAATTCCATATGCGCTTGCAGTATTCAGGTTAGGCATAATAATGCGGCAATGTTTGATGCTGCTCATGCTTCCAAATGTGTTTACATTAGCTCCTACAAATGCCAATCCCGTACCTGAACCTGCAAAGGTATTGCTGATGGTTATATTACGGAAATGGACATTGCTACACTGGTTGAGAATGACGGTCGCTGAAGATGCTACCGCAGCCGTAATAGTTCTCGTGGATGCATTTGTTCCCTCAAACGTAAGGGTATTTACTGATGACGATCCGATAATGGGTCCATTGAGGACAAACGGTCCGGTGTATGTTCCGGGGTTTAGCATGAACGTTACAGGGCCTGACATACCGCGGGACTGTAAAGCATCTCGTACATCAGCCATTGTTGCAAAGTCGCTTCCCGATGTTCCAATGGTATAGGTTCCATTAAGTATGCCATAATATTTTACACTGATCGTATCATCCAATTTATTTCCATCTGTTACTGCATTTGGTTGATTGGTATATACAGTAATATAGTTAGCCACTCCAAGTCTGATACGATTGCCTGCCGTGAATACTACTGAGATGGTATCACATGCAGCTAATGTTCCGCTCCATCCCTGGGTAACGGAAGTTCCGTTATTAAGTTTATACGCAATAGTAAAAGACGAAACGGTTGTAGTACCCACATTCCTTATCCTTACAACCAGATCTTGTAATCCGGTGTCGATGGGATGACGAGGTGTTACAAGTGCTTCTACGGCAATATTGGTAGGCACAGATTGCGCCTCGTGAGCACCTATTACGGGTAGAGTGCCCCTTGTGTTTCCATCAATGTCTTTTACAATATAGGGTAGTGCCATTCCCTTGTTACATGCATTGAACAGATGGAGATTGGTATCATTTGCAAAAAAAGGTTTCAGATAAACACTATTGCTGTCTGCTATACCACTTCGTCTGAAGGTTCCGGTATTGTAATTTGATCCCCCTATGAATAGAAACTGTCCGTTGCTTGTATCCGACCGGTAAAAAATATTGTAGTTGCTCGAATCAATTGCCGTAGTTGTGCTCACATATAGAGGAAGGCCCAATCCACCTTTTGTTTCAGCAAAAATGTTATTAAAGATATTAAGATTAGCACCGCCCGTAATATTGATGGCAGCATTGACATTTGCTGTTGCTGCTATATCATGATTGATGGTGTTATTACAAATGTTCCAGTTGTTTGATGAGGCTATATTAACCGGAAAAGAAGCAGCATTGGTAATACCTCCTCCAATCATGTTGTTGGATATTTCTCCTTTGGTGCCTGTGTAACTGTTTAACACGGATGAAATTCTGATACCATAGATTCCAAAACCGTTTACCTTGTTTCTGCTTATTATGTTTCCCGTAGCTGTTGTACTTGAATTGGAGTTAAATACCGCAATCCCACTATTTGAAGCAATAGCTGCCCGTGGAATGACAATGTTATCTGATATGTTTACCCCATCCTGATAGGTGGTATAGATCCCATAAAAATAAGAACCGTATACTTTGTTGTACCTGATCTTGTTTGCTTTTTGAGAATATGCTGCGAGACCTGATGATAAGATTCCGTAGTTACCACTGTTTATACTATTGGAATCTATTTCAAGACTGTCCAGGCCAATGCCTGTAGTGGCAACGGTTGTACTTCCGTTCACAACTATCCCGCAATAATTGCCGGAGTTCGATGTTGCTCCTACGCCTGTAACGCTAATTGTGCAACGTGTTATTTTATTGGAATTACAATTAGAATTGGTAATATGTACTACCCATCCATATGTAGCTCCGTTAGCAATCATTGTAAGGTTACGAAAGCTCACATAGCTGGTGCTGTCAAGTTTAACCGTGTGCCTTGAGGCAGAGACTGTAGCTCCAAAGGTGATTGTTCTAGTAGCCGCATCCGTTCCTTCAAATGTAACGGTATTGACAGGAGAGGCTCCGGGGATTTTTCCTTTTAGGGTTACCTGCTCCGAATACGTTCCGGCAGCAATCATAAAAACTACAGGACCACTTACTCCAAATGGGGCGACATTAGCCGGGCCGCCATCTGTTCTGCTTCCTGATCCGGTAAGATAGGCAATGGCCGAAGAAATATTCTTAAACGTGGAACCGGTGGCCGTACCGGTTGCATTAATAGTATAAGTGCCTGAAAGCTGTGTAGCCTGTACCCTGAAATATCCAGTGCAAAGCACTAAAAGTATGGCAATAGAAGTGAGTAATTTTTTTTCATTCATAATGTTTAGGTTGCTTAATAAAGGTTTGTTTCAGTATCTCCTCCATCAAAGTTATCTGATAGATACTTATTGATTCTGAGGAAGAACATGAAATCAACGTACCCGTTGTTGAATTCGTTGTATCCGTGCTGAATTCGAAAAAAACGACAGTGAAGTTTGTGAGGACCCTCTTTTTAATACATTATGCTGCAATAAATCACCCCATTTTTAACTCCGCATGGGCATTCTTGTATACATTGATTGGTCTCAAGTGTTGTACAAAAATAGCATCCTCTTCAGGGCTTATCGCCCACCGGGGAGTTTAGTTTGTTAGAGATATTGAACCCCTTTGGGATTCAGGTTCCTTATGTAATAATCCCGGATGATATTATTTGTTTAGCCAATCTTTAAACTCTATGGTTTTTGTCATCGCCACAATCAATTCATCTTTGCATTCGGGATTTGTTTCAATTTTTATCCTGCGGCTGTCATAGCTCTCCATGTGGCGGATGGCATCAATGCTAATAATAAACTGGCGGTTGATGCGAAAGAATCTTACAGGATCGATCCGGTGTTCCAGCCGTTCGAGCGTATTTTCATGAAGATACTGTTGCCCGTCTTTTGTTGCGATGATAAGATATCGTCCGCTTTGTACGCGGAAATAAGCAATATCCTCAACCGGAATGTATTTATAAGTATTACCTGATTCTATAAAAAAACGTTTCTGATAATCTTGCTGCAAGGGGAGAACCTGTCTGTTGAAAGGTTCCGGCAACAAAGTGGGTGTGTTAAGCTGAATATATTTAGTTATCGCGGCTCTCAAATTGTCAAGCTTCACCGGCTTCAGCAGGTATGACATACTATTAACCTCAAAGGCCTTAATAGCATATTGATCATATGAGGTAGTAAAGATAACGGGTGTATTTACCTGCACATGGTCAAAAATTTCAAAACTTAATCCGTCACTCAGCTGAATATCCAGAAAGATTAAATCCGTCTGATGATGTTTCAACCAGGTAACGGTATCCTTAACTGAACCTATTTTTGCCAATACCTCAATTGAATTATTAACCTCACTCAATTGGTATTCAAGGTATTCGGCAGCGTCCTGTCCGTCTTCAACTATAATACAGTTCATACTGTTACCTCCTTGTTAGCAGTTAATAATGGCAGTCTGGCAATATACTCCGATCCGTTTTCGATAAACACCGGAACCATCTCTGATACCAGTTTATACCGTTCGGTAATATTCTTTTGGCCGGTAAATGTTGATATAATAATGGAAGATTTCTTTTGTAGATTATTTGTTACAATGATTTCCTGTTGGGTTGCTTCAATAGAAATCGTCAACGGGTCATCATTCGAAATACTGTTATGTTTAATGGCATTTTCCACCAGCATCTGAATGGCAAATGAAGGTACAAGATAATCGTAGTAATAATCACTTATATCAACATCTACCTTTAACGCATCTTTATACCATACTTGCTGCACATACAGATAGTGATTCACCAGTTCCATCTCTTCATGTAAACTTACGAGTTTTTGTTCTCCAGCCTTTAATATCGTGCGGTACAATTCCGAAAAATGCTCAACATACTGAATAGCCGAACGCTGGTCTTTAATGATGAGGGAAGAAAGGACGGTAAGGTTGTTAAACAAAAAATGAGGATTGGTTTTGCTTTTCAGAACCTCATATTTGGCCTCTGTGTTTTCATGAAGCAATTGTGCATTATCCTTTTCGATGAGAGTATTCTTTTCGCTTAGCATTTTATTTTTCATCCTGTCCTTTAGCACGATATTCCTACCCACAACAATGCTGATAATAAAGATGAGGCCCAACAGCGCAAATGTAAAGTTCCGGAGGATATGTTCTTTTTCTGTCCTTGCTTCGTTAATTTGTTTGGTTTGATTTAGTAACTGAATTTCCTTGTTCTTTTTCTCCAGTTGATAGGATGTCTGAATTTCGTTGATTTGCTTCGCATTTTTTTCATTGAAAATGGAATCGCTCAACAGGTGAAATTTTCTGTAATACAGGAGTGACTGTTTAAAGTCCTTTTCTTTCTCATAGAGCAGCGAAATATTGGTGTAAATTTCTATCAGAGAAGTAATATTTCCGGTATTCTCGGCCAGTTCCTTGCTGCTTAAGAGACTTTTTTTAGCTCTCTTCAAATCACCTTCCTGCATATATATAAAACCAAGACCATTGTCGGAATTTACCTTGTCAAGCTTACTATTGTTAAGCTCCGCCACCCTTAAATAGTAATATTTAGATGTCTTATAATCCTTCAGCTCGGTATAAATTCCTCCAAGATTAGATAGGGCCGCTGTAAGTGTATTGGTATCTTTATATGCTGCAGAGCTGTCAACTGCTTGTTTATAATACATAATGGCTTCCTTCATTTTAGCCTGCTTGAAAGCAATAATCCCAAGATTGTTGTAAGAAATGGCATACGTTCTTTTTAGGTTCAGTCGCATGTTCAGCTTCAACGATTCAATATAGTATTTACGGGCAACATCATATTTTTTGTGCCACATGTATATACTACCAATCATATTTAGAGTCATAGCTTGAGTTTCCACATGATTCAGTTCTTCTGCAATTCTCAATGCTTGCAGATAACAGAAAAGAGCCTGATCATAATCGGTGAGCAGATCATAATTGGTACCCATGATTGCAAGAGAAATAGCCCTGCCATATTTGTAATGAAGACTGTCGGACAATGCCATTGCCTCCCTTGCATACGAATTGGATTGGTATGCATTCTGCTTGATGAAACTATTGGACAGGTTCAGCAGTATCCATACTTTATTGGTATCAGGTGCAGCATGCAGCAGTTGTTTTTTCAGGCGATTTCTATAAGCATTATTGATAGGACCCGCTTGCATTGAACAGGTAAAACCCATCATTACGCAAATGATAATGATGCGACAAAACAGAGGGCAATAATGTGTTTTATTCATGTTCGTACTACTTCCTTTTACAGCAAAAAGAGTTTTCACCTTTACTCGAAGTTATAAAAAAATATGGAAGGCACATACCTTGGGATGGAGCATGATACAAATGGTTAAGGGATATTATTCAGCACAGCGGAAGAATCATTTTGATTTTTTTTAATAAAAACAGAGCTTTTGCGAGTGCTATGTATAGGCGAAATTTTACATAAATAAAAAGACCACCCGATTGAGGTGGCCTTTTTATTTGTTAGTCGTTGTGGAGCTGCAGGGAGTCGAACCCTGGTCCGGAGATGGAACGGTCACGCTTTCTTCATGCTGAGTGACACATTAATTTTCGTGGTGGGTCAGGCTGTATCTCTTGCCAAACCTACCCTTATCCTCTTGGGTACTTATGTGAAGTAAAGGCCACAGCACATAAGACTTTTCCAAACGATGCCTCTGATGCAAACGCGGTTAAGCTAACACTTGCGAGACAATGGCTAGTGCGTAATCTTCCTGATTAGGCAGCCATAGCGAATTGATTTTCGCCAATTGATTGTTTGGGTATTATGATTTACGAGCCAATATCCCAAGTCTCGGCATGCTTACGCCCCTATTGCACATCCCGTCAATTCCGGTCAGCCCCATTTTGAAAGAAATGCGGATTGTCGAAATCCGAAATCCGAAATGAATCTCTTTCGGTTGCAAAGATAGGTGAATATGTTGTTATATTGTATAGACCAAATGAACAGAGAACACCATATTGACGGATTAAGGGGATTGGCTGCACTAATAGTGGTTGTCAGTCATTTTTTGTGTGCATTTTATCCGGCTACGGATACACTTTTGATGAAGGATATGAAGGTGAGTTCACTAGAAGTAGTATTCAGTACCACGCCTCTCAATATTTTGTATAACGGGAACTTTGCGGTATGTATCTTTTTTGTGATCAGCGGGTATGTATTAAGCGCCTCTTTTTTCGCATCCAAAAATACGGATGTTGTTTATTCTTCTGCTTACCGAAGGTATTTTAGGTTGATGATCCCTGTATTGGTCACTTCTGTTTTTTACTACCTGTTTCTGGCTCAGGGCTGGTTGCTTTCCAAACATATTCCTGAAATTGCGGATTCTCCGTGGATGCAAAAAATGTGGAATTTCGAGCCGGGTTTAGGCCATTTTTTCAAGAGTACATTGTATGATCTGGTTATTCATCAGGACATTGAACCACCCTACAATCCGGCATTGTGGTCAATTGGTATTGAGTTAAAAGGTTCCTATCTGGTATATGGTTTTTTACTTCTCATGGGCAATTATCGGTTTCGGTGGTTGGGGTATTTGGTGTTGATGATTCTTACACTCAAGTCGTATTATTTTTTATTTGTTACAGGTATGCTGTTGAGTGATGTGCAACATCAGGCTAAAGTGTATGAACCACGCTCCTGGCAATTCATCCCATTGCTGGTGGTAGCCTGTTATTTTGGAAGTTATAAATATACAGAGAGTACAAATCTGTGGCGCTTATTGGACTATCTGAGAGGAATTATAAAACCACAAGCGATTGGAGCAATATGTTTGTTTTATGTATGTATTCACTCCCGTTGGGCATTTACTTTTTTGAGTACACGCGTTGCTAACTTCCTGGGAGAAATATCTTATTCATTGTACTTAGTTCATTTGCTGGTGATAGGTTCTGTCTCCGGCATTGTATTTTACCTCTTCTCTTCACAGTTATCATTCAATTATGTAGCAGCTTCGGGAGCAACATTCCTTATCACCATTGGGGTATCATTCCTTCTGGCTAAAGTTTGTACAAAGTGGGTCGATGATAAAGGTGTGGCTTTCGCTAAATGGGTTTATGCGGTAATTTTCAGGTGATTAAAGGATGAAGAAATTAGGATATTAAGGGATTGGCGAAAGCGATAGTGGATTCGAAATTAAGAGCAAATCGAAAATCCTAAATCTCCATTCTCAAATCCCACGGTTTTGTTATCTTCGCGCCCATTATGACAAACGACCACTTTAAAGAGTTGAAGTCACGGGTAGAAACCCTAAGGAGGTTTCTTTGACTACGATGTAAAAAAAATACAGGTTCTCGAAGAGGAACAATTAACCCATGAACCGGGCTTTTGGGATGATCCTAAACGTGCCGAACAAATTCTGAAAAATACAAAACTTAAGAAAGTATGGACGGATGGTTTTGAGGAAGCTCAAACATCTTTTGATGACCTTGCTGTGCTGTATGAATTTGAACTGGCCGGTGAAGCAACCGAAGAAGAGCTGGAAGCGCATTATCAATTGACAAAAAAAGTTGTTGAGGAGCTGGAGTTTAAAAACATGCTGAGTGGTGAAGAGGATCAGATGAACTGTGTGCTGAATATCAATTCGGGTGCAGGCGGAACAGAGAGCCAGGATTGGGCTTCGATGCTGATGCGGATGTATCTGATGTATGCTGAAAAGCATAAGATGAAAGCAACGATTTTGGAAGAACAAGCAGGTGATGGTGCGGGAATTAAATCATGTTCGATTCAAATTGAGGGAGAGTTCGCTTTCGGGTTTTTAAAAGGTGAAAGCGGAGTACACCGTTTGGTGCGAATTTCCCCATTTGATAGCAATGCCCGCAGGCATACTTCATTCGCATCGGTGTATTGTTACCCTTTGGTGGATGATACCATTGAGATTGAAATAAAAGATGCGGATATTGAAATTCAAACATCTCGCTCAGGTGGTGCGGGAGGCCAGAATGTGAACAAGGTGGAAACCAAAGTACAGCTGACCCATAAGCCTACAGGTATTGTAATTGTGTGTCAGGTTGAGCGTTCACAAATTGGGAACAAAGAGTTGGCAATGAAAATGTTGAAATCGCAATTGTATGAACTGGAATTGCGTAAACGCAATGAGGCGAAAGCAACTGTTGAAGCCGGCAAGAAAAAAATTGAATGGGGATCGCAGATTCGTAACTATGTGTTTCATCCCTATAAACTGGTGAAAGATTTGCGCACAAGTACAGAAACAAGTGATGTGCAAAGTGTGATGGATGGAAATTTGGATGCGTTTATTAAAGCATATTTGATGGAGTATTAGGAGATGAGTAAATGAAAGAATGAGTAAATGAGTGATTAGGGAATTAAGAAACATAAAAGTAAGCCAACAACCAACAGCAATAATTATATATGAAGATATTTTGTATAGGAAGAAACTATAGCGATCATGCGAAGGAACTAGGGAATGCTGTTCCTGAGAACCCTGTTGTGTTCAGTAAACCGGATACGGCTTTGGTGAAAAACGGGGAGCCATTTTATTTGCCGGAGTTCAGTAATGATGTGCACCATGAAGTGGAGTTGGTGATTCGCATCAATAAAATGGGTAAGAAGATTCAGGAGAAATTTGCGCGTAATTATTTTAGTGAGATTGGTTTGGGTATTGATTTTACAGCTCGTGATATGCAACAGCGGCTAAAGGAAAAAGGGTTGCCATGGGAGTTGGCAAAGGCATTTGACGGATCGGCTCCTATAGGGGAATTTATGGATGTAACGAATATGGATTTAACCAACATCAATTTCTCTTTGCACAAAAATGGGGAAGTAGTTCAATCGGGAAATACGGCTCAGATGATCTTTTCATTCGAGACTATTGTGAGTTTTGTGTCGCACTATTTTACGTTAAAAGCAGGCGATCTTATTTACACAGGCACGCCTGCCGGTGTCAGCAAAGTGAGTATCGGTGACAAGCTGGAGGGCTTTATTGGTGATCAACGCATGCTTGTGTGCGATGTAAAATAACGCTGACTTATTGGTACAACAGTCCGCTAATTGTTGCCATAGTGAGTGGTTTCATTAAGTAGTCTTTTACCTTAGTATGTAGACGGGCCTTACTTAAATCACTCTCTGCATCCGAAGAGGATAGAATGTAAATGGCATCAAGTGGCGTGGGTGTGTACGCTTCTAAAAAACACCATCCATCTTTTTCCGGCATATACAGGTCCAGAAAAATAGTACGCCTGGTTTGAATGGAGACTGTGGTCAGATACGTAATAGCACTGTCTACATTTGGAAAAGTTTTAATGGGAACATGCGGAAGGATCCTTTCACATATTTTTTTTGTGATGGCCATGGGCGCGGGAGAATCGTCAATGATGCAGATCTCTTCACTCTCTTTTAATTTAAATGCTTGTGTTAACATCATATGATTATTCTATTCATTAATTAATTACCAACGGGGACGGAAGTTGGGGTGTTTCCTTTCCCATTATTTTCAATAGTAGCGGTCTTATCACTGAGGAACCCTGTAACCTGAAACTCGGTTCTTCGGTTGGCCTGGTGCTCTTCTTCGGTGCAGGTTCTGCTCACTTGTTTGCCTTCACATGCAC
>JAZKGH010000024.1:0-15511 GCA_040386055.1 Bacteroidota bacterium | reverse complement strand
AGATTCAATAGAGTTAGAGTTTGATGATAAAGCCGACAGGATGATTATCAAAACTTCGGATATGAATTTACGTGTACCAAAAATTAAAATTAAACGAAATGGACTTTCCTAGATATCATAAAGACATAGTAGGTGATTTGCTGGATGGCAAATTCATTTTAGCAACAGATGCAAAATTTGTTGAGCTTAAAAACAGTGCCGATTTTTATGGCAAGTTTTTTAAAGACACCTTCGACTTTTACCTCGATATTAAATCGGATTACGCGTATCTGATCAGCGAAGACACCATGGAAATGCTGAGCCGAGATATCTGCATTTTTATTGGTTTATTGTGCTACGAGCTGGATAAAGAAGGTAAAAACTTCCTTGAAGAAATTCAATATGCTGAATTTGAATTCGATTACGTTGATAGTTTGTTGGATAATTCTTCTTATATCGATTTGATTCAAAACAACAATCAGTTGAAAAACAGTGAAGCGCGCAGACAATTCTTCGGAACATTAAACCGCAGAAATATTATTGACCGCAGTAGCAGCGACAAACGGTTTACCTTCACTCCTGCTTATAAAGTATTCATGGACTTTGCCAAAAACTTTGCCAAAGGAAAACTGAATGCTACCGAAGCAGAGTCAGTAGAATAAACCAAACAACACGCTAAACAAATACTGAGCAGAATAATAGCCACAGATTACGCAAATTTTAATAAATTGAATTTGCGTAATCTGCGGCTATTTTAACATTAGCAGACCTTCTTTATGCTTAATGCATAATTTTCTCCCGGTGTTTAGCACCCCAGTTCACCATAGCAAGTATGATATGATCCAAAGATTTACCATACTCCGTTATTTCATATTCCACAGTAATGGGTTTTGTACTCATTACTGTTCTTTTTAGTAGTTGATTAGACTCCAAATCTTGCAATTCTTTAGACAACATTTTTGCGGCAATACCATCCACTTCCCTCAGCAAATCCATAAACCGTAATTTCCCTCCAAACCTTAGCGTACCAATGATCTGAATTTTCCATTTACCGCTTAGCAATTGCATCACATCGCGAATGGCAAGTTGCTTTTGTTTATGGTCGCCTGTACACAGCTGATGGTCCACTTCTTCCGCTTCAGCATCCAAAACTGTTTGACTTTCTGCTTTAATCATATGCAATGTTAGCCACAAACCAGCTGTTAATCAAGTTAGTTTCTCCAAGGAAACTAGTTTCTGAGAGTAAACCCATACCAAAAGTAAATTGAACCCGGCCCACCTTTGTTGTTCAAAACAACAATTTATGAAAACAACAACTATTCTGTATTGGACATTTACAGGCTTAATAGGATTAGGAATGGCATTAAGCGGTATCATGTATTTATCGGGCAATCCCGAAATTGTCAAAGGATTTCAAACACTTGGATTACCAGGGTATATAATTCCCTTTTTAGGTTTGGCCAAACTGCTGGGTGCTATTGCACTTATTGCTCCTATCAAAAAAGAAATGCTGAAAGAATGGGCGTATGCAGGTTTCGCATTTACGTTCATTGGAGCAGTATGGTTTCACCTTTCAACGCAAACACCCTTTGCCGGACCACTCATAGCATTGGTTCTGTTAAGTGCATCTTATTGGTTCCGTTTGCGCAAACAACAATTGGCTATTGCCGCTTAATCATTACTAATTTTAACAAGTGCCCGATTCCTCAATAACGGAATCGGGCGTTTTTTTAAAACCACAAAGAACACTACGTAAACACAAGGTTCACGATAACTGATTACCATTGTGATCTTAGTGCAATCCTTGTGTCCCTTGTGGTTAAATTCAACTGTCCTTAAGAGAAGATAATTGACTGTTTAAATTCAATTTCTTTTAAGTTCTTTACTTGAAGTCATTGTATATATTTGAAACAATGACACCACTAACCCAACATACCATCGAAACAGAAAGAATGCTTCTAAAGGCGTTTACTCCTGAAGTATATCAGTATGCTTTTACACACCTCAATGATGATGCAATCAAAGAATTATTCGGACATGCAAATGATGAGGAATTTCTTAAAGAGAAAGACCGTTTTGAAAAAGGATTGATTACGTTTAACAAAACCTTCCTGTATTTTCAATTGCGCGACAAACACACCAATCGGTTTTTAGGATGGTGCGGTTACCATACCTGGTATTTCCCGCACTTCAGAGCCGAAGCCTTTTACAGGCTGGAGAATGAATCGGATAAGAGAAAAGGATTGATATCAGAAGCTTTACAGCAGGTATTGAAATACGGATTCAATGAAATGGGATTGATACGGGTGGAAGCTTTTGTAGGAACAGAGAACGAAGCCTCTTTGGCGACCCTGAAAAAATTTGGATTCCGGCAGGAAGGTTTGTTTCGAAAGCATTATCATTATGAGGGAGAGAATACTGATTCTATAGCGTTCGGATTGCTCAAAGAAGAGTTTCAGGAAATTATATAGTCGTTTGTAAGAGTTTCCTGCAGATCTCGCAGATGACGCAGAAAACGATCAGCAAACATCTATTGTAGAAAACTGTCTACAGCCAATCAATTGTATTTATTTTTTCTTTTTATAGAAATTTAATTGATGCTTATGCATCAGGTGCTTCCGTTGATATCAACAACGTTGTGATTAACTTTCTCCAAGTCCTAAATCGTTCTAATGTATACTTGCATTAGGTCTTTTCATTATTGTTTTGTTGTTTACTTATGGTAAACAAATTAATAGGGAATCATGTGTAAATCATGAACTGTTGCGCAGCTGTAACCCGGTTGATGTCGGGAAGTCAGATTACTATTCAAAACAATTTTGTGTCCAACCTTCGCAATAAAGGTGATTGCACAACCATAGCGTATCAATACATGCATCCGGCATCATGGTAGGTTTAGCGTTGTAAGTCAAATATTGCAAGCTTACAACCTTGATAAACACACAGCCTGATGCAAGAACAATCTGAAGAACTTTTGTTAAGAGAAAACAAAGATCGCTTTGTTATCCTTCCAATCAATTACCCGCAAATATGGGAGATGTACAAAAAGCATGAAGCAAGCTTTTGGACAGCCGAAGAAATTGATTTGAGTGATGACTTAAAAGATTGGGCTAACCTCAATGACGGAGAACGTCACTTCATCTCACATATACTGGCCTTTTTTGCAGCAAGTGATGGAATTGTGAACGAAAACCTTGCGGTAAACTTCATGAGTGAAGTGCAATTACCGGAGGCCCGTTGTTTCTATGGTTTTCAAATCATGATGGAGAATATCCACTCTGAAACCTATGCACTCCTGATTGATACCTATATAAAAGACAACGCTACCAAGAACCATTTATTCCATGCTATTGATACGGTTCCCGCTGTAAAGAAAAAAGCAGAATGGGCCTTGCGCTGGATTCAGAACGGCACGTTTGCAGAACGTCTGGTTGCATTTGCTGCTATCGAAGGTATTTTCTTCAGCGGAAGTTTTTGCTCCATCTTTTGGTTGAAGAAACGTGGATTGCTGCCGGGTCTTACCTTCAGTAATGAGTTGATCAGTCGTGACGAAGGATTGCATTGCGAATTTGCCTGTTTGTTATACAGCATGTTGCAAAACAAACTTTCGGAAGAACAAGTTCACACCATTATTCGCGATGCGGTGACCATTGAAAAAGAATTTGTATCAGAGGCGTTACCTGTTGATTTGATTGGCATGAATGCAAAACTCATGCAACAATACATTGAGTTTGTTGCCGACAGATGGTTAAGCGAACTTGGTTATGCGCGTATCTATAATACCACCAATCCATTTGATTTTATGGAAATGATATCTCTTCAGGGTAAAACCAACTTTTTTGAAAAACGTGTTGGTGATTATCAGAAAGCGGGCGTTATGACAGGAAGCAAAGACGCTCAAACATTCTCATTGGAAGAAGATTTTTAAGTACCCTAATATAAAATATTGAAGTTATGTACGTAGTAAAAAGAAACGGTAAAAAAGAAAGCATCAAATTTGACAAGGTAACTGCACGAATCGAAAAGTTATCATACAGTTTAAGTCCCCTTGTTAATCCTATCGATGTTGCGAAGAAAGTTATTGAAGGAATTTATGATGGCGTAGCCACAACTGATTTGGATAGTTTAGCGGCAGAAACAGCAGCGTCATTATCTACCAAACATCCTGACTATGCATTGCTGGCATCCCGCATTGCCATCAGCAATTTGCACAAAAATACGGTGAAGTCATTCTCTGAAACCATGCGTAAACTCTACACGTATGTAGATAGCGCAAGTGGTAAAAAAACACCTTTGATCGCAGAGGATGTATGGGAAGTAATTGAGGCAAATGCTGAACTACTTGATAGTACTATTATTTATGACAGGGATTTCGGTTTTGACTATTTCGGATTCAAAACATTGGAAAAATCATACCTGTTGCGTATGGAAGGAAAAGTAGTGGAACGCCCGCAGCATATGTATATGCGCGTATCCATCGGGATCCATAAAAATGATATCGAGAGTGCTATTCAAACGTATAACCTGATGAGTGAGCGTTGGTTCACGCATGCAACTCCTACCCTGTTTAATGCCGGAACTCCCAAACCACAAATGTCATCCTGTTTCCTGTTAACCATGAAAGATGATAGCATTGATGGTATTTATGATACGTTAAAACAAACAGCAAAAATTTCGCAAAGTGCGGGAGGTATTGGTTTGGCTATTCACAATGTGCGTGCTACAGGCTCATACATTGGTGGTACCAATGGAACCAGTAATGGTATTATTCCCATGCTGCGTGTATTTAATGACACGGCACGTTATGTAGACCAGGGAGGAGGAAAACGTAAAGGTGCATTTGCTATTTATTTAGAGCCTTGGCATGCGGATGTATTTGCATTCCTCGACTTGCGCAAAAACCATGGTAAAGAAGAAATGCGTGCACGTGATCTGTTCTATGCTTTGTGGATTTGTGACCTGTTCATGAAACGCGTAGAAGAAGATGGCCAATGGAGTTTGTTCTGCCCGAATGAAGCACCCGGCCTGAGCGACTGTTGGGGAGCTGAATTTGAGGCATTGTATACGCGTTACGAAAAAGAAGGAAAGGCTCGCAAAACCATTAAAGCACAAGAACTGTGGTTTGCTATTATTGAATCTCAAACGGAAACGGGAACGCCTTACATGTTGTATAAAGATGCTGCTAACTGCAAAAGCAATCAGCAGAACTTGGGTACCATTAAAAGCAGTAATCTGTGTACAGAGATCATGGAGTATACCAGTCCGGATGAAGTTGCAGTATGTAACCTGGCCTCTTTAGCATTACCTCGTTTTATTACAAATGGTCAGTTCGATCACCAAAAATTATATGATGTTACCTATCAGGTTACTATTAACCTGAATAAAATTATTGACAACAACTATTACCCGGTAATAGAAGCGCAAAACTCCAACCTTCGTCACCGCCCGATTGGTTTGGGTGTACAAGGATTGGCAGATGTATTTATTTTATTGCGTTTACCGTTTGAAAGTGACCTGGCCAAAATGTTAAACAAAAACATTTTTGAAACCATCTACTTTGCAGCCATGACAGCAAGTAAAGACCTGGCTATAAAAGACGGTGCTTACGAAACGTTTGCAGGCTCTCCATTATCAAAAGGGCAATTCCAATTTGACATGTGGAATGTACAACCAACCGATCGCTGGGATTGGGAAACATTGCGTGCAGATGTGATCAAACACGGTGTTCGCAACTCATTGCTTGTGGCACCTATGCCAACAGCTTCTACATCACAAATCTTAGGAAACAACGAATGTTTTGAACCGTACACATCCAATATTTATTCAAGACGTGTATTGAGTGGTGAGTTTGTAATTGTGAACAAACACCTATTGAAAGATCTTGTTTCATTGGGCTTGTGGAACAATGAAATGAAAAATAATATCATTGGTGCCAATGGCTCGATTCAACATATTCCGGGCATTCCGGCTGATATTAAAGAGTTGTACAAAACCGTTTGGGAGATCAAACAACGTAACCTCATTGATATGGCAGCTGATCGCGGTGCGTATATCTGTCAATCACAATCGTTGAATCTGTTTGTGGATACACCAACGGCATCCAAATTGACTTCAATGCATTTCCACGCCTGGAAAAGCGGGTTAAAAACAGGTATGTATTATTTACGCACACAAGCCGCAACACAAGCTGTACAGTTCACTATTGAAAAACAGGGCAGTGAAGAAATGACACCGGTTATTCCTATTGCAGAACAACAAGTAAATGGTATTGATGATATCACTACAGAGTTTACAGGAGAATCCTGCAGCATGGAGGATGGTTGTGTTTCGTGCGGGTCGTAAGAAGATAGAGTAATTAAGTTAATAAAGTGATTGGTTGATGGAGTTGTTACAGCTTGATTTGCCAATCACTTTTTTTATACGTTAACACTATATGTTCTTTCATTTTTTAACAAATAAACTGAAAAACAAAAAGTAGCCGTCATTGTTACTTACTGCAAACAACAAAACATGCAAAAGGAAATTGCCGTATCCGTATTAGATTTAGGAGTAGTGGTTGAAGGACAAAATATATCGGATGCGTTGGGTGAAATAGTGAACACAGCATTGCATATTGAAAAATTAGGATACAAGCGTATGTGGTTAGCCGAACACCATAATATGCCAAGCGTTTCAACAGCAGCTACTGCCGTTTTAATCGGTCATATAGCAGGAAAAACGACTACGTTACGTGTGGGTGCTGCAGGTATTATGTTACCTAATCATACTCCTTTGGCTGTGGCCGAACAATTTGGCACATTAGATTTATTATATCCAGACAGAATTGATTTAGGTTTAGGTCGCGCACCCGGAACAGATCAACTTACCGCTGCTGCATTAAGGCGCAACAATATGGCAAGGCAAAATGATTTTCCGGAAGACATAAAAGCCCTGCAACAGTTTTTAAGCGCTGAGAATACCAACGCTAAGGTGCGTGCATTTCCCGGTGAGGGGCAACAGGTTCCACTTTGGATCTTGGGATCGAGCACCGACAGTGCTTACCTGGCTGCCGAATTGGGATTACCATATGCTTTTGCATCACATTTTGCACCGGCACAATTATTTGAAGCCATTGCCATTTACCGGAAAAACTTTAAGCCCTCCATTTACCATGACAAACCTTACTTAATGGTTGGAGCCAATGTGGTGATTGCAGATACAGATGAGGAAGCGGCCTTTCTGCAAACAAGTCTGCTACAGATGGTCTTGACAATTATCACAGGTAAGAGAAATAAACTACAGCCTCCGGTAAAAGAACTACCTCCTATCTTCAGCTTGCCTGATGTACAACAAGCCTTGCGTCAATTTAGTGCTTACGCTTTTGCCGGTGATAAAACCAGCGTAGGTGCAAAGCTGGATGAATTCATTACCCAAACAGGCGCTGATGAATTGTTTGTGACCAACTATGTTTATGATAAAACTGCTAAACTTAAGTCATATGAATTATTAGCTTCAGTCATGGGTCTTTCAAAGACCGTGAACGAAATCCGGCTATAGTAAACATTTCAATTTTACCACAAGGTTCACAAAGGATGCACAAGGATCACAAGCCTTCTTCATCATAGTGTACTTAGTGCGTCCTTTGTGAACCTTGTGGTAAACCATCTTAGCTAATCGAATAGATATTGTCAATTTCAAGCAACTATAAATAAAAGACTAGCCAGATAATAGTAAGTATCGGTAACAAAATAGGTAAACTGTATTTATATATATACTGAAAGAATCCCGGCATCTTCACTCCTGTTTGTTCGGCAATGGCCTTTACCATAAAGTTGGGACCATTCCCGATATACGTCATTGCCCCGAAGAATACTGCTCCTGTTGATACAGCCATAAGGTAATGCACATGCTCACTTGCCAGAAATGCTTGTACATCGGCAATATTTTGTGCATCAAAACCAAATGTGCTTAAGGTTAATGTAAAGAAATTGACGTACGTTGGCGCATTGTCCAGCACAGCAGAAAATACACCCGATCCCCAATACATAAAACTCTCCGAAAAGGTTAATCCCTGAGCACCCAGTCCCGACAATAATTGCAAGGCAGGAATCATGGATAGGAAAATGCCACCGAACAAAAATGCGACTTCCTTGATGGGCTCAAAATCGAAGTTATTGCTCAACAATGCTTTTTTATTGGCAAAGCGGTAACAACTGAAAGCAATTCCCAATTGCAGCAATTCACGAATGAAGGATATTTTTTTGCCCTCAACCATAATGGCCGGGAATCCTTCAATGGTGTTGGGATCCAAAAATACGGTACCAATGATTAGCAGTAACCAGATCAGGTTGCGTTTCCCATCAATGATGATATGGTTAGTGTAATGTTTACTGTTATCTACATCATCCAGTTTGGTATTGCGTTTTTCAAAAAAGTAAAATGGAATACATAATAACACCATCGCTAAGCACCATTCCACAAACAGGTTTTGCAGCGTCCAGAAGAAGGGAACTCCTTTGAGGAAACCCATAAACAATGGCGGATCACCAATAGGTGTTAACAGGCCTCCTAAATTGGAAACAAAAAAGATGAAAAACACAATATGATAGGGTTGCAACCGGTAACGGTTAATGCGCATAAACGGGCGAATGAGTAATACGGAAGCTCCGGTAGTTCCAATAAAATTGGTCAAGATTGCCCCTACTAGCAGAAAGCCAATATTGGTCCAAACCTTCGATTCAATATCGGCAAAAATATATATGCCTCCCGAGGCCACAAACAAGGCTAGTAATAAGCTGATAAAGGAGATGTATTCGGCTGCAGTTTCTCCAACCAATAAGGGTTCATTCAATACCAATACATAATATCCCGCTACCAAAACGCCAATACCCAAAGCGATATGCTTATAGTAGTGATGCCAGATCTTCGAAAAAAATAATGGCCCGATGGCTATCATTAACAACAATGAAATAAAAGGAATAACCAACCCAAAAGGTGGTGCCACATGAAGGGTGTTCAATAGTATCATATCAATAGTCCGAATATAACAGAACTTTCAGAAAGCCAAGAATGCTCATTTTGATTCACTGTGGATTCGGCAACTTTCAGCCGCTATTTTGATGTTGTTCACCTATAAACCGATGTACCTGTATTGCGGGATTGATTTTCCGAAATACATTTGCTGACTGATTAGTCATTTTATGAAACGTATACTTAAAAAATTTATGATAACAACTGCAATAGTATTGGTAGTACTCACACTGGGAACTGTTTTGTTTATGCAACAAGCTGCATTTGGTAAAGATCCCAAAGGCAAACGACTGGAAAGAATTCAGCACTCACTAAACTACAAAGACGGTTCTTTTCAAAATGAACATCAAACGGATATGATGCTCAAAGGAGCTTCTTACACTAAAATGACGTGGGAGTTTATCAATAAACCTTTGGGTAATAAACCACCTGTTGTATTGCCTTCTGTAAAAACAGATTTGCTTACACTTGCTGATGATAAACCTACGATTGTATGGTTTGGCCACTCTTCTTATTTAATCAAAACGAAAGGGAAGAATATTTTGGTAGATCCTGTTTTCAGTGGATATGCCTCTCCTGTTTCATTTTTCGGAAAATCGTATGAAGGCAGTGATGTATATGGTGTGGAAGATATGCCTGAAATTGATATCTGCATCATCACACATGATCATTATGACCACCTGGATTACCGTACCATTCAAAAATTACATCCAAAAGTGAAACAGTTTTATACAGCTTTGGGTGTAGGTGCACATTTGGAAGACTGGGGCGTAGATCCTTCCAAAATTGTAGAGCTTGACTGGTGGGAAGGCAATACCAATAAAGATAGTATAACGATTACTGCTGTTCCGGCAAGACATTTTTCGGGAAGAGGATTAACACGTGGCAAAACATTGTGGGCTGCATATGTTCTAGATATTCATGGTTACAAAATATTTGTGGGTGGCGACAGTGGTTATGATACACATTTTAAAACCATCGGGGAAACATTTGGTCCGTTTGATATTGCCATGATTGAATGTGGGCAATATGGAAGAGACTGGCCATTGATACACATGACACCGGAGGAAACGGCAAGAGCTGCTAAAGAAATCAATACTAAAATATTGCTTCCTGTACACTGGGCAAAATTCTCACTGGCCTTGCATACATGGAATGAACCTATTGAACGATTACTGAAAGCTACTGAAGCAAATGATGTAAAAGTGACCACTCCTTTAATTGGAGAACCCATTATTTTAGATAGTATGTATCCAACCAAAGCCTGGTGGAGATTGGAAGAAGTACCTGTTCTTTCTACCAACTAAAAATCCAACAATGTTAAAGCCGCAGATTACGCAGATTTAATTAATTTTAAAATCTGTGTAATCTGCGGCTTGCTTTATTTTTGCTACATAACGATGCTTACCAAACGAGAAAAAATTATCCGTGCTGCCATTGCTTCTTTTTGTGAGAAAGGATTCCAGCAAACTTCAACCGCTACTATTTCCAAAGCTGCCGGAGTTGCTACGGGTACATTGTTTCTGTATTTTAAAAGCAAGGATGATTTAATCAACATCATATACAAAGAAGCCAAAATGGAAATGATGACTTCCTTGCAAGACAATTTTCCGAAAGAGCAAAACACCCAAGTGATTGTTAAACATATTTGGACAAAAGCCATTGAATGGGCAATGGGCAATAGAAAAACATTTCAGTTCATTCATATGTGTAAGACGTCACCTATGATAACGGACGAAACGAAACAAGAGCTGGCTCACTTAACGCATTTTGGGGATCAATTGTTAAAGCGGGCCTTTACAAAGAAAGAACTCATTATAATGGATACTGAAATGTTTTACATGCTATTAGATGGTATGTGGACATCAACTATTGATTATTTGATGGCAAATCCGGGTAAGAATACTAAAAAGACCGTCACTCAGACATTTGATATCTTTTGGAAAGGTGTAAGCAGATAATATTTTTTTGTACACGAAGGCACGAAAGATAGTGGAAGAAGAAAGATAAAAGACCACTTTGCAGAAAGATAGATGTCCCGCTAGAGCGGGAGAAGTAGACCTCCGGTAGGTTCCAAAGAAAGACTTCACATTGTCTCGCGGAATCCACCACCCGAAAAAATTACAAGTAATTTTTCCCGCCCTCCTGCAAGGAGGACAGTTATCCCCAACCCTTAATTTCCTAATCTCTTAATTACTTAATTACCTATATACTTAATCAACTAACTAACAGCTTTCAACTTCAGCATCTCCTGCAATTTTTCAATTACAAAATCAACTTCTTCTTTGGTGTTTTGTTTGCCGAATGAAAAGCGTACAGCGGCTCTATCCGGATCGCATCCGATAGCAGTTAGTACATGTGAACCTACATTTGATCCCGATGAACAAGCACTTCCACCTGATGCGGAAACGCCTGCGATATCAAGTTTAAACAGCATCATTTCACCAATAGGACTTGGCGGGAACGAAGTATTTAAAACAGTATATAATGAATTCCCTTCGGTATCTCCGTTAAATGAAACCCCAGGAATGGTTTCACGAAGGCGTTGAATCATATAGGTTTTCAGGCCCTGAATTTGAGCTTGTTCATGCTCAAGGTCTCTGTATGAAATTTCAAGTGCTTTTGCTAACCCTATAATACCATATACATTTTCAGTACCTCCGCGCATATTGCGTTCTTGTGCACCTCCGGTGATGTATGGCTCTAGCTTAACATTGTGCTTGATATAGATAAACCCAACACCTTTAGGACCGTTGAATTTATGAGCTGCGCAGGCCATAAAATGAATATTCAATCTGCTTAAATCAAACGGATAATGTCCGATGGTTTGAACTGTATCACAATGAAACAAGGCGTTGTATGTTTGACATAACTCTCCTACTTTTTCAATATCCAGTAAGTTCCCCAGCTCGTTGTTGGCATGCATCAATGAAACCAGCACGTTACTGTTGTTTTTAAGCAACTCTTCTAAATGCACTAAATCAACATGTCCGTTTGGTAATAATTTAACCATGTGCATGTTCACGTGACCTTCCTTGTGCAATTCCTCAATTGTATGCAATACAGCATGGTGCTCAATAGGAGAAGAAATAATGTTCTTCACACCCAAACATTCCACCGACATGCGAATAGCCATATTATCGGCTTCTGTTCCGCCTGAAGTAAAGAAGATTTCACCCGGAGTGCAGTTCATTAACTTTGAAACTGTTTTACGTGCCTCCTCAATATGTGTTCTCACCGTGCGTCCATGTCCATGTGTGGATGAAGGATTACCGAAAAATTGTTCCATCATCGGAATCATTGCAGCAAGCACTTCTTTATCCAGCGGGGTAGTAGCAGCATTGTCAAAGTAAACTCTATCCATTTTGTTGTATTGTTAGTAAGCACTCTAAAGTGCATCGCAAATATAAAGTTTTCCTTGTAAGGTTTAGAAACCTATTTTTGTACCCTATGCGATTTCTCCATTCAACCGCCATTTGCTGCATAATCCTTTCTGTTTCATGTGTATCTACGCAAAAATACACAGTATCTCAACGCACCATCGAACGTCTGCAATCCGACAGTACCTTGTTGGAAAAGCGTGTTCGAATGCTTCAGGATGAAGTAGGATTTTTGGGTAACAAGAGTGCTACGATGGAACAGGCCCTTACCCAGCGTTTGCAGGAAAAAGAGGATTCACTCAACCAAAAACAACAATTGCTGAGTGATAAGGAAATGAGCATCAAAGATATGAAAGCACGGAAAGCTGAAGAACGCGATGCTTTTATTAAGCTTTCGGATGAAATTATTATGTCTTTTGGAAACTTTGCGGACAATGAAGTAGTAAGCCGCACCAATTGTACCCAAACCATTGTGGAGGTCAGTGATCGCATACTTTTCCAGCCTTCAAGCAGTAAAATAGATGCTGTAAAATTGGCTAAGATTGTCTCCATCATTGCAGATGTAATGCGTACCCAACCCGACCTTAAATTAATGGTGGTCAACCATACAGATTCTGTTTATACCGGAAAAGAAAAATGGGATGACAATTGGAGCTTAGGATCTGCAAAGGCCAATGGGATCGTTAAATTGTTGATCAGGGAGTATAAAATTGCACCTCAACGTTTGCTTCCGGCTACTCAGGCTGACTATATCGAACTCTCAAAACCATCAACCGGATTAGGAAAAAGCAGAACTGCTTTTTTGTTTTATTCGGAGTTGTTGCCTTGTATACATACGGGGGAATAACGAAGTGATAGGTTAGGTGGATCGATCTTTCGTGACATCGCGTTGATTAATGGATATTCAACCCCTTTGGGGTTGTACTGCCAATATCCTCTCTTTTACTTATCATCACGTTTTACCCGATCCAACATACTATTCTTAAAATAAAACCGGTATCGCAGGTTATTGATGCGTATATATTTTTTTTCCAGTCCACCATACCGCCACTCCATTTCTTTTACCTTTTCGGGTGTTACCACTTTAAACGTTGTATCCGGTTTTCCGAAAATTTGAGAGACGTCTCCTTTCCCATAAGCAACAATGGAACAGCTATTTTCGATATGCTGAAAAATCAACAGGTATGAGCGCACCAGAGCAATCCGGTCGGGTTGGTATTTTCGCGGACTGTTTTCTTTTTGCTCAAGTTTATACAGTATTTTTAATTCCGTCAATACCGAATCGACCAAGTGTGCCAGCATCTTAACTTCTTTATGGGTAGCAGGCCTTCTTGCATCAATAATTTGCTCCTTTACCTGAGCATTCAGGTGAAAGGCTGTAAACAATATCCATGTCAGCAGTAGTTGTTTCATTTAACTTACATGTAGCAATAATCCTTTTAAGTATTCACCTTCGGGATGGAAAATATTGATGGGATGATCTTCGGGTTGTGTGAGTTGTTGCACTATGCGAACATTACGTTTGGCATCGGCAGCAGCACTGAACACAATCTTGCGGAACAAATCCCTGTCGATATGTTGAGAACACGAAAACGTGTAAATCAATCCACCCGGTTTGATCTTCTTAAACGCTACATAGTTTAAATTCTTATATCCGCGTGAGGCATTCGGCACTGAGCGTGCATTTTTGGCGAAAGCCGGAGGATCCAGTACCATAATGTCATAATCCACTTCGGTACGGTTGAGGTAATCAAAACAATCTTCTACAAAACTTTCGTGCGGGGCATTGGGAAAATTAGCGGCCACATTACGATCACACATCTCAATAGCATCTTTCGAACTGTCAACCGAATGCACCAAAATTGCCCCTTGTGCTAATGCCTGTAAACTAAATCCTCCCGAATAACTGAAGGTGTTCAGTACTTTTTTGCCTTGAGCATGCACACCTACTAGTCTGCGGTTCTCTCTCTGGTCGATAAAAAACCCTGTCTTCTGTCCTTTTTCTACATCCACTAAAATAGTAATGCCGTTTTCTTTGGCGCTTACCGGCATCTCACAGGCGTCTCCTACCCAACCGCTTTCGGTGCCTACTTCTTCCAGTCGCTGGGTGCTTTGTTTGGTTTTAAGGTAAATATATTTGATGCCCACTTTGCGTAGCCCTTCATAAATGGCTTCACGAATATGTTCGGTACCCCGAATCAACAATTGAATTACGGCCACATCAGCATACACATCAATGATAACACCCGAAAAGAAATCGCCCTCAGCATGCACCAGGCGGTAAATATTGGTCTCAGAGAAATCAACTACCTGCATGCGATAGTTGTGTGCATCTACTATTTTTTGAATCCAGTAATCCTTATTCAGCTCCACCGGAACATCTGTAAATTCAAACAATCTCACTGTTATCTGGCTATTCGTACTAAAAAATCCATACCCCAATAATTTGTTGTGATTATCCAGCACTTGCACTATTTCACCGTTTTCGGCCACCGGCATTTGTTTAACTGCTCCAGAAAAAACCCATGGATGGCGGTTTAACAATGATCTTTCTCTTCCTGATTTAAGTACTATTGTTTGCACGTTTACGTTTCCCTTTATATTTCATACAAAAATGTACTTTCGCACGGTAGAAATGAAATGTATTGGTAAATATATTATTGCAACTGTTTTAGCCTTCATAGCGCTAAATAAATTGCAGGCACAACAAGTATTGGTAAAAGGGTATGTAATGAGCATTGACAGTAGCAGGATTGTGCCGCTTGCCAATATTCTGAACAAGACTTCAGGTAAACGTTTTATTGGTAACCGTACGGGATTGTTTAAAGCAAACCTCTCACCCGATGATTCTATTCAGATTACAGCCATCGGTTATGAATCTCTCTATTTTGTTGCGAAAGATATCATCCCGGAAAAAACAGACGACACTATTCAATTGTTTATGCGCCCTACAGCATATTTATTGAAAGATATTACCATCGTATACTCTAATCGCAGACAGGATTCCATTGCACAACTCGCAGCTGAGTTTTTAAAGAATGACCCATTGATGAATAATTATGACAGGGTTGTTAAAGCCGATGAAGGTGGGATTATGAGTCCGCTTACCGCTTTGTACATGGAGTATTCCAAAGAGGGTATGG
>JAZKGH010000023.1:7156-20689 GCA_040386055.1 Bacteroidota bacterium | reverse complement strand
AACCCGCGACCTACAGCTTGGAAGGCTGTCGCTCTACCAACTGAGCTACTCTCGCAATAATAATTTGATGATGATTATGATTGCTCTGATACCGAGAAATGGTTGGTGGGGAGAGAAGGATTCGAACCTTCGAAGCTCTCGCAACGGATTTACAGTCCGTCCCATTTGGCCGCTCTGGAATCTCCCCAGAAACTTTTCGGTATAGTATATTTAGATACTTCCAATCACAAACACCAAAAAATTGAGCCACTTGCCGGAATCGAACCAGCGACCTACTGATTACAAATCAGTTGCTCTACCAGCTGAGCTAAAGTGGCCTAAATCAAGTTGTTATCCAACTTATTTGGTAATTTGTCTGTTAAAAAAAGAACTTAAATCTCACATTTCCTCTACACACCTTTCGTAAAAAAGGACTGCAAATGTAGTTGTTTATATGAGTATTTCAAGTTGGAAGCAAAAAAAGTTTTTAAAAACTTTTCTTATCATTTTGGAAGCGTAACAGGGCCGCAATATGTGGGCAACAAACGAATCTTCAAAATTTATTTTGAGAACGTATGATTGTCAGCGAGAAAAATTTGCTTTTTGCGCAAAAATAAAGCCCGAACCTATTCGGTTCGGGCTTTATTGGATTTATTCCTACCTGCTTTCAGACCACTTTTGCCAGCAATTTTTCTTTATGTTTTTTTACCTGAGCAACCACTTTATCTAATACCAAATCAGTAGCGGCTTCAAATGTGGTTGAATGTTCTTTGGCAAACACATCAATTCCATTCATGTTTAGTTTTACCTCTACAGCTTTATTCTCTTTCTCAGCATCCTTTTCAATGCGCAAGTACACATCAGCGCTTTTGATCCCATTATGGAACGTATTTACTTTTTCCAGTTTGTCGGAAATGAAGGATAGCAGCTTTTGGTCTGCATCAAAATGGATGGATTGAATGTCAACTTTCATAATTTAATTCTTTATGTGAAAAGTGTGATTACCTGCCGGAGTTCGCCACTTTTCCGTTTGCTTAAGAAAAGGCAGGGTTTAAGCTCTTGGGTGTTTATTTTTATAAATATTCTTTAACCGTTCGATACTGTTGTGTGTGTATACCTGTGTTGCCGCTAGGTTTGCATGGCCCAATAGTTCTTTAATGGCGTTCAAATCCGCTCCTTTATTGAGCAAATGCGTAGCGAACGTATGCCGCAATACATGGGGACTTCTCTTTTCAATGGAAGTTACTTTGCTTAAGTAAGTTTTTACGGTATCATAAACCAATCTGGGATATAATTTCAATCCTTTTTCGGTGAGCAGCAAATATTCCGTATCCATCCCCTCTCTCGACTTCGTTTCAATAAAGGAAGTGATTTCGGCTGCAAGTTCTTTGGTGATGGGAATAATGCGTTCCTTATTCCGTTTACCCAATACCTTGATGGTTTGTTTGTAGAAATCGACATCATGCTGCTTCAAGCCTATCAACTCCGACAAACGAATGCCTGTTGAGTAAAATAACATAATCATCAATTTATTGCGTTGACCCTTGTAATCATCTCCAAACGTTACCCATTCTCCATCTATTCCCTTCTTTCCATCCAGCAACTGCTGCATAGGCTTTTCTTCCACAAATACGGGTAAACGTTTTTCAATCTTGGGTGGTTGTACTTTAGATAAAGGATTATTCTCAACAATACCTTCTTTCAATAAATACTTATAAAAAGTTTTGAGTGTAGAAAGTTTGCGGGCAACGGAGCGTGCTGTGGTTTTTTCATTCATGAGTTCCACCAACCAACTGCGAATCATCTGGTGGTTGATCAACTTAATCTCATCTACTTCAAACTGCTGTTTTACGTATGCTGAGAGCTGTAATAAATCTTTGGTATAAGCTGTAATGGTATGAGGCGAGAAGTGTTTCTCGTACGACAGGTAATTCCTAAAATCCGTGATGTGTTTATCCAACATACCTTCCTCGAATTGTTCCTACCAAATATAAGATTTCTTTTGGGAATAAAAAGTCATTTTTGGGTGATTGTTGATACGTTAATAATGTTGATAGAGTTAACTGGGTGATGGTTATTTATTGCGGGTTGGGGAAGAAGTTATTGATAACTCATTCCCTTTTTTTGCCTACTGCTACTTTCTTTCTTGCCAACTTGCGCCAAGAGCGAAAAGCTAATAGCAGCCCATTTTGAGCAAAAAAACTCATCAAACAATGCCAAGCCCGTAAAAAAACCTAAAACAAAAAATCCCGCCTGTTGCCAGACGGGATTCTCTATTTAAGTATTCATGGGAATTACATTCCCATTTCTTCTCTTTGCATTTTCAATTTGTAAGCAGCACGGATGTTTTGCTCACGCTTTCTAACACAAGGTTTAGTGAATTCTTTGCGTACGCGAAGTTCTTTAACCACACCGGTTTTTTCAAACTTCTTCTTGAATTTCTTCAACGCTCTGTCTAATGATTCGTTTTCTTTAACGTTTACATATATCATGTTAATTCACCTCCTTTCCTTTAGTCTCCTTATAAATAAGGGACGGCAAAAGTAATTTAATTTCCGTTCCCAACAAATTTAATTTTCCAAATGCGCTATTAGCTCTATAATGTCAGACTGAGTTCATCGAAGTCCACAAATGACAAAAGAACTACCAATGAACATATCAGCACTTCGATAAACTCAGTGTGACAGCCTAAAAAACTAGTCTTTCAAAACAGCGCGGGAAATTACCAACTTCTGAATTTCGCTGGTTCCTTCTCCGATGGTACACAGTTTGGAGTCGCGGTAGAATTTCTCAACGGGAAAATCTTTGGTATAACCATATCCACCGAAAATCTGAACTGCCTCTGTTGCCGCGTACACACAAACTTCCGATGCATAATATTTAGCCATGGCCGATTCTTTGGTCATTGGTTTGCCTTTCATTTTCAGGTCGGCTGCTTGTAAGGTCAACAATTCAGCTGCTTCAATGCGGGTCGCCATATCTGCCAACTTGAAAGAGATTCCCTGGAAGTGAGCAATGGGCTGACCAAACTGATGGCGTTCTTTTGAATATTTCACGGCAGCTTCTAAACTACCTTTGGCAATACCCAATGATAAAGATGCAATGGAAATACGGCCACCATCCAACACTTTCATGGCCTGTTTGAAACCTTCGCCCACTTTACCTAATACGTTTGCTTTCGGTACACGACAGTCTTCAAAAATCAGTTCTGCTGTTTCGGAAGCACGCATACCTAATTTATTTTCTTTTTTACCACCACGGAAACCGGGAGTTCCACGCTCCACAACAATTGCAGTGATTCCATTTGAGTCTAACAATTCGCCCGTACGAACCAGTACTACGGCTGCATCTCCTGTAATACCATGGGTAATCCAATTTTTAGTTCCGTTGATGATATAATGATCGCCATCCTCTTTAGCTACACATTGCATACGCATCGCATCACTTCCCGTATTCGCTTCGGTTAACCCCCAGGCACCAATCCATTCTCCAGTTGCCAATTTAGGCAACCATTTTTTCTTTTGTTCTTCATTACCAAATTGCAAGATATGTCCCGTGCACAACGAGTTATGCGCAGCCATTGATAATCCCACAGAACTGCATACTTTGCTGATTTCTATAATAGCTGTGATGTACTCGAAATAACCTAACCCTGCTCCACCATATTCTTCGGGAACCAACACTCCTAACAATCCCAATTTACCCATTTCCTGCATGGTGGCTTTCGGAAAAATTTGAGCCTCATCCCATTCCATCACATATGGGCGAATGTGTTTTTCGGCAAAATCTTTGGCCATTTGGGCCACCATCTTTTGGTTGTCGGTTTGCTCAAAACTGAGTCCTGCTGCGTGCATATAAATTTTAGGTTAGTTAATAGTTTGGCAATAATAGTACAAAAACAGAAAAGTCAATGATTCGGCTTTTGTCATTTTATCTTTAAGTATCGGGTAATGTTTTGGTAGATGGAGTCATTAACAATAACAATCTTTTTCAGATCTGTTAACTCTTTGTAAGGACCATGCTGCGACCTATAATTCACAATAGCATTACTCAATTTATACTTGAAATACGGATGCGTTTTCAATTCATCCAACGAAACACTATTCACATCAAACACCTTTGCTTTACCCGCATCAACGTATATCTTTCCTTGCAGGTCATATAAAATATCTTCATCAAAACCATAAATTTCGGTGAGCTGATTCAATGACAAAAAACCGCCCAACTTTTCTCTGTATTCAACAATACGTCTTGCCATTCCCGGACCAATCCGATACAATGCAATCAAGACATTGGTATCAGCAGAATTGAGTTCTACCGGTTTCGTGTTTTTATATTTATGCTGAGACGAGTCTTTTACTCCCGATAACTGCTGCTCGTCCGGATTGATGCGGACAAACGGAATGAGCATTTCGATTAACTCTTTTTTAACTCCATACATTTTACGAAGATCTTCCGGCTGCTTAAACCGTCCACCTTTGCTCACGTATTTATGAAGAGAAGCTATATTTCGCTCCGAAAACCCGAGAGCCTTCAGTTCTTCTGAAGAAGCTATATTGGGATCGAAGAAGTTAAGCGTTGGTTGGGATTCTGATTGTCCATATTGTTGTGGGGCATTCGCCTGAAGTGTTTCAATGCGAATATCCATTGGTATTGGAGGAACAACTAGTTTATAAACAGAAGGGAAAGCCATGACGGCTATCAATAGTAAAAGTAGGGCTATGATGCCTTTACGTTCGGACTGAGAAAAATAAAAATATTCTTTTACGAATTGCTCAATTTTTTTTGTCTTCATTTTCCTTTTGCTTACGGGGTATATAAACAAAGTAATAATACAATAAAGCGGCAACAAACGCACCAAAAAAGGCCTCTGTAGCCATCCATACCCAAAAATTTGCGCCCCAGTCCATTGTGTTAATCTATAAATTGTATTGACTGCAAAGGTGCAGATTTGTTTGCAGTTTTTTCTAATCTTTTGAAAAACGATATTCGATTCCTGATACTCGTTCCTTGATGCAGGATAGTTGGATACCGGTTGCCGGAAATTATCTCTTCATCAAATCATCACATTATCTCTTCAGCTGCTGATCCAACAATGCTAATCCTTCTTCAAATGTGTGAGGTTTATAGCCTAGTTCTGTTCTGGCCTTATCAATAATAAACCCGGTAATAGGCGGACGTTTTGCCGGTTGTTTAATCCCTTCACTGGTGGAAAGGTTTAGCAATGATTTATCCAGCTTCCAGAATGAAGCTACACGATAAACCAAATCAAATACACTCATAAAATCACTCCCACTAATATTGAAAACTCCTTTGGCTTTTTGTGCAGCAGCTAAGGCACAGCCTTGGGCTAAGTCTTCGGCCAATGTTGGCGTACGGAATTGATCGCCTACTACATTCAGCACTTTACCTTGTTCTAAATTCCCTTTGGCCCACAGCACAATATTGCTGCGGCTCATGTCACTTACCACCCCGTATACAAGCACAGTGCGCAGAATGCTCCAGCTTACGCAGTTTTCAATCACTACGAGCTCTGCTAAATATTTGGAGTTGCCGTAATAACTTAATGGGTTCGCCTTCTCCTCTTCGGTTACCGGACCATGAGTTCCGTCAAAAATAAAATCTGTTGATACGTGTACTAAGTGTGTGTTATTAGCATTACATTCTGTAACGAGGTATTTCACAGCATCAATGTTCAAGGCATCACACCCTGCATGGTCACTTTCACAAGCATCCACATTCGTCATGGCTGCCGTATTGATAACTACATTCGGCTTATGTTTTGCAAGAATGTTCTTTACCTCATTAGGGCTGGTAATATCAAGTGATTCATAAGTGTATCCCGTTTTCTCGGGATAACGATCCTCTCCTCTCGCAGTTGCAATAAGCTGTATGCTAGATTGTGTTTTATAATAATCGGTAAGTTTTTGGCCGAGTAATCCGTTGCTGCCTGTTACAAGTACTTTCATGCAGCAAGTATAAGAAAATACGGAATACGAAATGCCAAAAATGCGAAGTCCGCTTGATTATTAAAAACTACTGAATGTCTAGAAATGATAGAATCCGGAAATAGCTAAACCAGTTGACCACAACCTCGATTGATCATTGATATAACCATTGTCTAAAGAAGTTAGTTGCAAACTGCCCGTTGGCTCAACTCTAAAGAGCATTTGTTTTATTTTATACTCAACTCCTAAACCGGCTATTGCGGTAAGGTACTGATTGTTCGAGGTAACTTCATAAGTATTAAGATAAACTCTGGTTGTAGATGGAAAATAGCCATAAGTCCGGTTATCCTGCCTGTAAATATAATTGTATGCAGCTCCAAGCGTAAACCCAAACCTAAACTTATCACCAAAATAAAAAGAACCTGTTAATGGAATCTGAAATGTTTTAAAGTCAACTTCATACTGAATTGCCTCAGGAACAAAGGGATCTCCTGCCTCCAAAGGATTAAGGGTAAACCTATCGTTACCTATGGTATGCGATACCATGCTCAAGCCTAATTGTGCCGAAATTATTCTATTAAAATCAATCTTTCCCTTCACTCCGGTTTGATAACCAAAGAACGGTTTATCGAAATCTTGGGCATAACTATTCCCATTTGACGGAGTATACATACTTGTGATATCGGAAGAAACCATTACACCAATGGACCATTTAGATTGTGCAAACGCCTGAACGCTTAGCATCATAAACAGGGAGATTATGATTCGTTTCATGAGGGTGATTTTTGAGGTAAAACGAAAATAATATCTTTTATTGTATGCATTGGCTATTCCTCAACATACTCTAAAATATCGGCAGGCTGACAATCCAATGCTTTGCAAATGGCTTCGAGTGTGTTAAAACGTATGGCTTTAGCTTTTCCTGTTTTGAGGATGGAAAGATTAGACAATGTAATATCTACCTTATCCGAAAGCTCATTCAGGCTCATTTTGCGCTTTGCCATCATTACATCTAAATTTACTACTATTGGCATGGCGTTAAATCGTTAAGTCGTTTTCTTGTTTCAGCGAAATTCCATACCTGATAACTTCGGCAATCACCAAAATAAAAAACATGTAAAACAAACCCGGTATGATATCTGCCTTTTTCAGGACAATGGAAAAATGGTCGTAGCTGATATGGGTAGATACTACCTTTGCAAACATCCAGTTCTTCAGGTATTCTATGACTCCTGTAAAACCTACAATAAGTGCTAGCAATCTAATCCTTCTGATGGTAATCATCTCAAACACTTTTTGGTATTTACAGGATTCAACCATTTTATAGATCAAGTAGGTTATACTTAACCATAACAACCAGATACAACTATCCAATACCGTAATGGTGATATTCTCAAATGTAAATGCATGTGTCAGATCGGTATAATCAAACCGAGCCCAACCTGAATTCCAAACCATTGCAATTGTTTCAGCATGATCCGGTGTGGCCAATTGGTGAAAAGTGGTATCGGGCTTTAACACATCCGGATACATTCCGAAATTTCCCCTTACAGTATATGTTAAGGGTTCATCATAAAACAGTCCCATCCAATCAAAAGAATTAAGACTGATAACAAACAGCGTAAAACACAATTGAATCCAAAATGCTACCCGTAAAAACCAAAACATTACAAGTATAAAAACTGATTTCTGTTTCATAATTAATATATTTTAATAAATCAAAACTATAAGTATTTTATTGAATTAATCAATATATATTTATCCTTAAATGATTATTTAATTCTCCATTCATAATTCGCAATTCTCAAATTAACAATCTGCCACTCTGTCATAAAAACTATTATCTTTGCCTCCCAAATTTGAACTTTTACATGAAAGGAATAGTAGCTGACGTTGCACCTGAAACCGCCACGCGAAACTTATATATTGAAACCTATGGTTGTGCCATGAACCTTGCCGATAGCGAAGTGATGGCCAGCATCATGCAGGCCGAAGGTTTTAAAACAACAGATGATCCCTTAAAAGCTGATGTGGTATTTTTAAATACATGTGCGATACGTGACAATGCCGAAGCCAAAATTTGGGGGCGCCTTAAGGAAATGAAGGGCAATAAGCGTAAAAATCCCGGGATGATTATAGGCCTGATGGGCTGCATGGCTGAGAGGTTGAAGAGCAAATTATTGGAGCAAGACCAGTTGGTAGATATTGTAGTAGGACCGGATGCGTACCGTGATATTCCTAAATTGATTCAACAGGTAGAAGAAGGTCAGCGTGCTGTAAATGTGCTGTTGAGCCGTGAAGAAACCTATGCGGAAATCACACCTGTACGTTTGGGTAGCAATGGGGTAAATGCTTTTATAAGCATTATGCGGGGTTGTGATAATATGTGTTCGTTTTGTGTTGTGCCTTTTACACGCGGCCGTGAACGCAGCCGTGAACCGGAAAGCATTGTGCGTGAAGCAACCGAATTGTTTGAGCAGGGGTATAAAGAGGTTACCTTACTTGGCCAGAATGTAGATTCATACAAATGGCATGCTTCGACTCCGCTCAGTAACCCATCCGATAAAACGGATACTTTGGAAGAAGTTGTGAATTTTGCACAATTACTGGAGAAGGTCGCTCTTATTTCTCCTGAACTTCGTGTACGTTTCTCCTCTTCACATCCAAAAGATATAACGGACGAAGTACTTTTTACTATTAAGAAGTACGATAATATTTGCAACTATATCCACTACCCGGTTCAAAGCGGAAACTCGCGCGTACTCAAAATAATGAACCGCACGTACGATAGAGAGTGGTTGATAAAACGATTGGCGCGTATCCGCGAAGTCCTTCCTGATGTTGGTATCAGCACCGATGCCATTGTTGGTTTTTGCAGCGAAACGGAAGATGAGTTTCAGGATACGTTAAGTTTATTCCGCGATTCTCAATTTGAGTTTGCTTTTATGTATGCCTATAGCGAACGACCGGGCACATTGGCTGAACGCAAATATGATGATGATGTTACGGCAGAAATAAAAAGCCGAAGACTGGCCGAACTAGTGGCGTTGCAAAACAGCATCAGCTTAAACAAAAAACAGGATTACATTGGTAAAACATACAGAGTATTGATTGAAGGGTTCTCCAAAAAATCGAATGATGATTTGAAGGGTCGCAATGACCAGAATCAATTGGTAGTATTTCCGGCAGGCGAAGGATACAGTAAAGGTGATTATGTGAATGTGTTGATTGAACGCTGCACGATGACGAGTTTGTTTGGGAAAGTTGTAGAAATAAGTAATTAAGGGATTAGGATATTGAGTAATTAAGGAGGAAAGATAAATATACCAGAACCTTTACTTATTCATAAAAAATATATTGATGAACATACAAGACATTAAACAACGATTTGAAATTATAGGTAACTCTCCCCTGCTGAATATTGCATTGGAGACTGCAGTGAAGGTTGCGCCCACGGATATTACCGTGTTGATTAACGGAGAAAGTGGTGTGGGGAAAGAGGCTTTTTCAAAAATCATTCACTCGCTGAGTAACCGTAAACACGGGCCTTTTATTGCTGTGAACTGTGGCGCTATTCCGGAAGGAACCATCGACTCGGAATTGTTTGGACACGAGAAAGGTTCCTTTACCGGAGCACACGATACCCGTAAAGGATATTTTGAAACGGTAAGTGGCGGAACCATTTTTTTGGATGAGGTTGGTGAACTCCCTTTGGAAACACAAGCGCGTTTGTTGCGTGTATTGGAAAGCGGTGAATTCATAAAAGTGGGTTCATCCAAAACACAAAAAACGGATGTACGTGTAGTAGCCGCTACCAATAAAGATCTGCTGACATTGAGCGATAATGGAAAATTCAGGGAGGATTTGTATTACAGATTGAGCACTGTTCCTATCAAGGTTCCGCCATTAAGAGAACGTAAAGAAGACATTCACCTGTTGTTCCGGAAATTTGCAGCCGACTTCTCCGAGAAATACAAATCGAAACCCATTGTACTGGATAACGAAGCGCAACAGTTGCTTATCAACAATCGCTTTCCCGGAAATATCCGTCAGTTGAAAAATATTGCGGAACAATTATCTGTATTGGATGATGATAAGAACATTACGGCCGAAGAACTATCACGCGTATTACCAGCTGAACGTTCATCAGTACCTATGTTGTTTGGGGGAACTACAGCCGACAATGCTTTGAATGAACGTGATATTTTTTATAAAGTATTGTTTGACTTACGCAAGGATATGAATGATTTAAAAGGAATTGTATTTGGCATGTTGCAAAACGGACAGGCCCCTGATACTAGTCCGAAAGCAGAAAACTTTGCTCCTAATTACCACGACACCTTTGTCCCTACACCACAGCATTCACAAGGCTTTTCACAGCCTGCACCGGTATACAATCAACCAACCTCCAATAACCCGGGGTTGATTGAAATTCCGGATGCCCAGCAGGTGATTGAATCACTTTCATTAGAGGATAAGGAAATTGAACTGATTAAAAAAGCATTAGAAAAATACAATGGTAAGCGTAAGAAAGCTGCCAATGAATTGGGTATTTCGGAACGGACCTTGTACCGCAAAATCAAACAATACGATTTGGAATAATTGCTTCTTTGTTTGACTAAATTTTGTTAATTCGTATAACCGAAATCAAATCTACTCCATGAAATACCTATTTATTATTGTTGCCCTAATTTGTTTTACAAAAGTATCAACCGCACAGGTGATTGATGAAAATGCGGGTAAAACATATTATTACTATGATGAAACAACTCATAAAAAAGTAAAAGAGATTTTTCACCACAAACAAATTGTTAAAATCATGCCCGATCCTAATAATTATGGTAGTTACATCGACACTTTTATGTATGTAAAAAATGGTCCGTATACCAGCTATGATGAAAACGGCAACCTGATTTGTACCGGTTATTTCACGCAAGAGAAAAAAGATAGCATTTGGAAATATTACAATGCCAAAGGAGTCTTAATTAAAACCGAACGCTATAAAGTTGGCCAGCTGGTAAAATAATGAACAAGCTTCTTTTCATATTATTCTTTAGTTACAGCTTCAATGCTTTTGCCCAAAAGTTAGTTGACAAGCAAATTGAAGTGGGCATGACGGTTAAAATAACCGCATGCAAAGGTGGAAGCAAAGCTTTTACAAGTATGGATATGTACCGTAAAACCCGTATTCCGGAAGGAAAAATTGTAATTGATACTCTTACGGGTGATGGCGTATTTGAAAACTTTTTTGCTCCGGGAGATTTTGATGCACGCAGGCTTCCATGTGAATATGCCAACAAAAAATATAAAGTTGCAGCCTTACGCGAATTCGATGATGATAAAACTAAAACTGTCAAACGTGTAATGATTCTGTACACCAAAGATCCATACACTATGGTTTGGGTTGAATTCGACAAAGCCATTGAGCTAAAGGAAATCGAATTCTAAACAGTGTTCTTCCTTAATATTCTTCATTTTTGTCTCCCGATAATTATGCGGAACCACATTCCCAATAATTACTTTTCTTTCCCCCAATAATTCCGCATTTTTGGTATTCCGAAATCCGCATTACATGACCAACTCCGATATAGCCGATATTATTAAACTATTTGCCAACCTCACCGAGTTGCACGGTGGTAATGAGTTTAAAATTAAATCCTACAGTGCAGCTTCTTTTAAGATTGATAAACTACTCACTCCTTTAGAAGGCAAGAGCATTGAAGAGCTGGAGAAGATAGATGGTGTTGGAAAAAGTCTGGCAGGCAAAATATTTGAACTCAACCAGTCGGAGACGTTTGCGGAACTGCAAGCCTTAATTGAGGCTACACCTACAGGTGTTATTGATATGATGCGTATCAAAGGTATCGGCCCGAAAAAAATTGCCATGATCTGGAAAGAAATGGGCATTGAAAGCATTGGAGAACTCTTGTATGCATGTCGCGAAAATCGCCTTGCTCAGGCAAAAGGGTTTGGCATGAAAACGCAACAAAACGTGATTCAGCAAATTGAATTTATTTTTGCCAGCGCCCACAAGTTTCATTACGCAAAGGTTGAGAAAACAGCATTTGATCTGGTGAAACACCTTGAGCAATTTGAAGAGACCGATGAAGCGAGTTTAACGGGAGCCATCAGACGTAAATGCGATATAATAGATGCACTGGAAGTGTGCATTGCTATCAGCGGTGATGAAAACAACCTAGCACAATACATTGCAGAATCATTGAACATTTCTGAAATTGATGTGAATACCTCCACCATCAATTTCATGATTAATGAAACCCTTCCTGTTATTATTTATTTTTGTGAACAGGATGACTTTACCGAAACGTTATTTGAAACAACAGCCGCATCCAAACATATAGAGTTGTTGAAAGCATTTAAAAGTGATGTGAGTTTTAAAGATGCATCAAACGAAATGGAAATTTATACCCGCATAGGTCTTCCCTATATTGAGCCTGAAATGCGGGAAGGTGTTGCTGAATTAAAATGGGCTCAAAACCCGCAACGTCATCCATTAATTGAACTCTCCGACCTTAAAGGAATCCTGCACAACCATAGTACCTATTCCGATGGACAAAACACACTAGAAGAAATGGCCGTGTATTGTAAAGAACTTGGGTATCAATATTTGGGTATTTGTGATCACTCCAAAGCGGCCTTTTATGCCAAAGGAATGAAAGAGGAAACCATTGTGCAACAGCATATGGAGGTTGATCAACTCAATCAGAAATTAGGCAGTGATGGTTCGTTTAAGGTGTTTAAAGGAATTGAAAGCGATATTTTAAATGACGGTTCGCTCGACTATAGCAATGAGGTATTGGCATCGTTTGATTTTATTGTTGCATCAGTGCACAGCAACTTAAAAATGACGAAAGAAAAAGCAATGAACCGATTGTTGCGTGCTATTGAAAATCCATATACAACCATTCTTGGACACCCAACAGGGAGGCTGTTGCTGATGCGTGAAGGATATCCTGTAGATCATCAAAAAATGATTGACGCCTGCGCGGTAAATGGTGTAGTCATTGAAATCAATGCGCATCCTTACCGACTGGATTTAGACTGGCGCTGGATTGATTATGCTTTGAACAAAGGTGTGAAACTATCCATTAACCCTGATGCGCATGAACGTGAAGGATACCATGATATGTATTACGGTGTATGTGCGGCACGTAAAGGTGGATTGTACAAAGAAATGTGCCTGAATACCCTATCTCTTCCAGAAATAACAGCTTACTTTCAGACCAAAAAACCGTAATTCGCACACTCCAAGTCCATCCATTGCAAAAAATTCTCATCATACGATTCAGCTCCATTGGAGATATTGTGCTTACCACACCGGTTATTCGTTGCATCAAACAACAATTGCCTGATGCGGAAGTACATTACCTTACTAAGCCACAATACCTAGGCATTCTGGAACACAATCCTTACATTGATGTGTTACATGTATTGGATAAACCGCTATGGCAAAAAGCACTTGAATTGAAACACATAGGTTTTGATTGCATCATCGATTTACATCATAACCTGCGCACTCGTATTATCAAGGGCATTATGGATGTTATGGCCCACAGCTTTGACAAGTTAAATGTTGAAAAATCGT
>JAZKGH010000023.1:5346-7146 GCA_040386055.1 Bacteroidota bacterium | reverse complement strand
GTCAATTTGAAAATAAACAAACTTCCAAACGTACATATTGTAGACCGTTATCTCGACACTACAAAGACTTTGGGAATAGTAAATGACGGTAAAGGACTGGACTATTTTTTACCGCCAACGTTTGCTTTAAATCCAAACATCCAACTAGCTGAATCATATATAGCATTTGCCATAGGTGCACAACACAGCACCAAACGTTTACCCAACGAGAAAATAGTGGATGTATGTAAACATTCAGCTGAAACCATTGTATTGTTGGGTGGCAAGGAAGATGCTGAAAATGGAGAATGGATAGTACAGCAAAGTGGTAATCATGTAATCAATCTTTGTGGCAAACTTAATCTGCATGAATCGGCATACGCGGTGAGTAAAAGTACCAAAGTGATCACACATGATACCGGCTTAATGCACATCGCGGCAGCCTTCCAAAAGGAAATCATTTCCATTTGGGGTAACACTGTTCCCGAGTTTGGAATGACACCATACTATGGGAATAATGAATATTTGATTTCGAAGTTCGAAAAAAAGAAAAAAACTCAAAACTCAAATTCACAGTTTGAAATCCGAGATCGACAATTCGAAATCCAAAATTTATCCTGCAGGCCCTGTAGTAAAATTGGTTTCCAAAAATGTCCTTTGGGGCATTTCAAGTGCATGAATTTGCAGGACACCGATGCTATTGCATTGGCAGCACAATCTTCAAATCAATAACATACTAAAATCCGATATCACCAATCTGATATCCGACATTTTCATACTAGCAAAATCATGAACTTCATCATAGTTCAGTACTCTAATTTAACACAACTTTGATTTTTATTTTTCATTATGCACGACATTGAAACAATCGAAGATGTTCAACTTTTAGTCAACACCTTTTACGATAAAATTCAGAAAAATCCATTGCTGGGTCCTGTTTTTGCAACCCGGATTGCTGATGGAAACTGGCAACCACACCTTGAAAAAATGTATCGCTTTTGGAGTACCCTTTTGTTATACACTCAAACGTACAATGGCAGTCCCTTTGATAAACATATTGGATTGGGAATTGGTGGTGATCATTTTCAACAATGGTTGATTATGTTTGATAACACCGTTGATGAGTTGTTTGAAGGAACTGTTGCCAACACTGCTAAAGAACGAGCACACAATATAGGCTTAACGTTTGAATATAAACTACAATCTCTGAATACTATTCCAATTGTTAAGGCTTCAGATAACTCTTAAGATTATCTACATAGGACTCAAATGCCTTTATTCCTCTTTTCGTTTTTTTGCAAATAGTGAGCGGATAATTATCCCTGAACGATTTGGTGACCGTAATGTATTCGGCCTGTTTGAGTTTATCAATTTGCACACTGAGATTACCTGAAGAAGCTCCGGTCTTCTCCTTCAGGTAAGTAAACTCAGCTTCTTCCACGCTCATTAAAAGCGACATGATAGCGAGCCTCAGTTGTGAATGTAATAAGGGATCAAGCTCTTTGAACATCCTGGTCGAATCGTCTTTTCAATAAATATCCCGGAATAATATAACCACCCAATACAGCAGCAGCTATCAATACCAAATGAACGGGTGTACTTGGAAAAACATAACCTACGGCAGCTAAAGCCCAGTTGAGTATTCCACCCCAAATAAGTGGTTTAAATTTTAACATCCCACCTGATACATATAACCAGATTGAATACACGATCATAATGGTTGGGTAAAAGGCTTTCCATTGATTCCCCAGTGGCATTGTGAAACAAACAATGAACAGAGAAATGGCAAAAGCACGCACCATATATTTCATCAAATCGTCA
>JAZKGH010000023.1:0-5336 GCA_040386055.1 Bacteroidota bacterium | reverse complement strand
TTTTCCCTTATTGAAGCAATCACTGTAATGACTCCACCTAATGGCATCATAATCATCCAGGGAATACTGTGATATTCATAGTCGGTAAACAGTAATAAATAGTAGTTGATGCCTGCAGCTATAAAAACCAACCATCCCCAAAACAAGAAATAAAATCCATTGTCTTTAATTTCACTCTTGGCCTTATTAATCATTTCTTCAATGACCAACAACGCTTGTTTTTCGTTCATTTCCATAAGCTGTGTAAGATTAATGTTGAACCTTTATTTTGCGTGAAGCCATCATTCCGCGTTCCGATTGTACTGTCATAAAATACATACCCTCTGAAAATGTTGCAACATCTACTACCGTTTGTTTAGAATCAACTCTTTGTTCATGTACCAATACTCCTGTTACTGAATATAACTTAAGCGTTCCAACTTCTTCCGTTTGAATAACGAATGTTGAGTTTGCAGGATTCGGATACATGGAAAGAGGCAACGCATTTACATCATTCAACCCGCTTGAGTAGGTAAGATGAATATCGTCCAGGATCAATTTACTTCCAATTACAGGATTAAAACCATCACTGCTGGATGAAGCGATAAGAAACATTGAATCCGGTTGTAATGGCGAATGATAGATAAAGGCACAGCTGGCCAACGTGAATACACCAACCGAATCATCCCATGTAATACCGGCTTCACCAACAGTATCTGTTTTTTGCATGGCTACATTCCAACGTGTTAAATACGCTCCCATTACACAAGCATCACCATCCTTCGGAAAGGATTTAAAATATACTTCCAATGCCTGAGGTCTGGAGGTAAAGGGCACTTTCATCTTGCTAAAATCAGGTTTATAGGCAGCATCCAAAATGGGACCTGTACACAATACACCCGAGAGATCTTGTCCGGTTCCCGCCACCGATTCCAGTTGAACAGCAAAACTTCCCGTGTGGGCATCGCCCGTAATGTTAGTACTTTGATCAAAACCGAAAATGGTAAGTGGATTTAAGCTATACCAATTAGAAGGTTGTGTGTAATCACCAATGGTATCCCATGATTCAAATCCGGCATTGGTTAGTTGTTGTTGTGCTCCTGCATACCCGGTAAGCAAAAGCAACAGTGCGAATGTTGTAGTTATTCTTTTCATAGTGAGTTTTTATTTCGTCAGCAAAGATTAGTAAAGTAGTTTACATTATAAACTAATTTATAAAATTTCATTCAAATAATACATAAATAATTGTTAATCAGGTATTTATTTTATGGAAAAGGAAAGTACACTATCCGATTGCTTCACATAGCTGCGTGTCCCACACAATCGGTTCTTAGTTTAGATTCAATCCAAAAGTGAGACCAAACCATGGCTTTGATTCATACAACCAATACTTTTTATTGTTATCCAGTAATTGATCGAACCCAACAGCAAGACCCACTGTAAAATTATTGACTGCTATTATACCAGCAACACCTTTAGAAAAAACCACTCCATCATATTCTGAAGATATAAACCCTGAGGTGGTAGTTGGTGTTAACGATGCATTTCCCAACCCACCAAAGAATCCAAAAGAAGCTCCATAATGATCCAGTATCCGAGTAGAAACATTCAATGCATTCTGATTGTACCTCACAAAATACTTATCCGTTCTGTAACCAAGGTAAACCGAACCATTCAATGTTGCATTCAATTGTGCGGGTACACCACCTGTCGCAGCTCTAAATTTCAGTGGTGTGATGAGGAAGTCAATATCGAGACTGTTCTTCTGAAACAGAATACTTTCGTGATTCATTATAGAAACTTCCTTTGGGTATATTTTAAATAGTGCAACACTATCAACCATTTTTTGTCTGTTTATCTTTTGAGCTGGGAACATCCTGAAATCATCTCCCCGGAGATCAATATATACAAGCTGCTTCTTACCATATGCCTTTTGGATATAGTAACCATCCTTAAACTCCGTTTTGGGTGTTTCACGAACAATACCACAACTTGTTGACATCAAATAAATGATTAACATAAGTAATGTGTAGATCCTGTTGTTTGACATTAACTCTATTATTTATTTAGCCCTATTTTATATACACGGTTACTCCTCAAACAACTCTACTTTCTCAGGAATTTTTTCATTGTAAGAGTTACAATTCATTTCAACCGTAAGGGGTTGCTTAGGTGCTTCAAATTCTGCTTGTACTTTAAACAATGAAGTATCGGCCGTTACCTTCTTCATATAATTACCCCAAATAGGCATAGCCATACCCGAACCCGAACCTAATTCCATGCTTCTAAAGTGAATGGCCCGGTCTTCAAAACCCGTCCAAACTCCTGTTACCAAACTTGGAGTGATACCCATAAACCAGCCATCACTGTAGTTTTGTGTAGTTCCTGTTTTACCGCCAACAGCACCCGGAATCTTATACATATATTTAATCTTAGCTGCTGTTCCATGTGCCGTAACTCTCTCCAGCATTTTTTCCATGATGTATGCTGTTTGCTCACTAATGGCTTCTACCGTACGCGGTGCAACTTCCCGTACCACATTTCCATTTTTATCCAATATCGTTGTTACGTACACAGGTTCTGTCCACACACCTTTATTGGCATAAGTTGAATAGGCTCCAACCATTTCGTACACCGAAATATCCGATACACCTAAAGCAATTGCAGGATAAGGTTCCATCTTACTGGTAATACCCATTTTCTTTGCCAGTTCAATTACAGAATTCGGACCTGTAGGACCTAATTGTTTCATCAGATACAATACAATATTATTTACCGAGAATTGTAATCCTCTGAACAAGGTCATCTCAGGTTCATTGTATTTTTTGGAATCGGCATTGGCAGGGTTGTAATCCGGATAGCCTTCAAACTGTACAGGCTGATTGGGTGCCACAAAACAAGGACTCCAGCCATTATCCATTGCCATGGTATACACCAACGGCTTAAACGTTGAACCCACTTGACGTTTGGAATGCACATTCACGTGATCATACTTAAAATACTTGTGATTAATGCCACCTACCCATGCTTTCACGTAACCTGTGCGAGGGTCCATGCTCATCAATCCGCATTGCATAAAATATTTATAATACTTAATGGAATCAAGCGGAGTCATTACCGTATCAATTTCACCTTTATATGAAAATACTTTCATTCTCACTTTGGTGTTGAAAGCTATTTTAATTTCTTCATCCGTTGCTCCCTCAGCTTTCATGAGGTGGTAACGGTCGCTGCGCCTCATTCCGGCATCAATCAGTTCTGTATATGTTCCCCATGGCACTCTACCCTTCCAGTGGTTGTAGAATTTACGCTGATGGTCTTTTGCATGGTTGTATACAGCTTCTTCGGCTATTGCCTGCATTTTACTGTTGATGGTGGTATAAATTTTCAATCCATCCTTGTATAAATTGAACCCGTTTTCTTCACACCACTCCAATAACTCCAATCGCAAATGTTCTCTGAAGTATGGCGCCAACCCATCATTGTGATCATCTTCCTGATAATTTAACTCTATAGGTTTTATCTTGAGTGAATCAAACGTTTCCTCCGTTAAAAAATCATTTTTACGCATCTGATTCAATACAGTATTGCGTCTGCGAATGGCATTCTCAGGGTTACGCACCGGACTGTAGCGGGTGGGTGCTTTCAGCATTCCTACCAACATTGCCGCTTCTACTTCATTCAAGTCTTTGGGCTTTTTGCCAAAAAATGTTTTGGACGCAGAACTGATCCCGAATGAATTGCCACCAAACTCAACGGTGTTAAAATACATGGTAATAATTTCTTCTTTAGTATATCGTTCTTCGATGCGAACGGCCGTAATCCACTCTTTTAACTTGGTAATGGCTTTATTGAAAACATTGTTGAAACGTTTGCGCGGAAATAAATTTTTGGCAAGCTGTTGAGTAATAGTGCTTGCTCCTCCACGCGTTCCGAGAAATAAAATTGCTGTAGAAAAACGTCTAAAATCAATACCTGAATGTTTGTAGAAACGAACATCCTCGGTGGCTACCAATGCATTTAAGAGATTGGGACTGATCTCATCAAAATTGGCATTGCTTCGGTTCTGCAAATAGTACTTACCAATAATAACGCCATCTTCACTGTAGATCTCAGATGCAAGATACGTTTTAGGATTTTCCAGTTCTTCAAGCGGTGGTAATTCACCAAACCATCCCCAGGAAACCGTTAGAATCAATAATCCAAAAAAGAGTATACCCGATAGAAAGCTAAGCCATAGCCACTTCATCCATTTGGAATAAGGGTGATTAAAAAAAAGTTCTTTCCAGTTCACTGTTTTGCAGGTTTTGATTTTTCGTATTGAACAAAAATGGTACTATAAACATCCACCTTTTGTTCCTTCAACATTTTTTTAAAGTTAGGAACAGAAATAACAAATGCAAGATTTGCTCCCTGATATTGCAATCGCTTTTTTACGCCATCCCTTAATTTAAAATCCGCATGGTAAGTCATTGCTTTGTTCAGCTCTTTGAACTCTCTTACCAGTAGAAGTTGGTAACCATCATTTGATAGCATTGGATTGGCACGAAGGTTTTCAAATTCACTGTATTCCTCATTGTAAGTCATTATGCGCCCGATCAGCTCATTCATATCAAGCTTATCGTCTTTAATCGCAATCACAAAATAGAATGGCCCTGTTTCCTCAATTGTAAATTCTGCCTCTGCCGGTTTCAACGAATCAGGAATCTGTACTTCCCCTTGTTTTTTGATGGCTTTTAAGATAGCCTCTGCCCTATCACCTACATCCGTTTTAGGGTAGCGGGCCACTACTTCGGTAAGTTCAGCTTGAAATTGAGGAATGCCTTCAGATTTCCCTACAGAAAGCGCATACAACAAATCGTATTTAGGTTGCAATGCATTACCCGGAAACTTTTTATCGGCTTCTTTCTTTTGTTGTTTTACCTCAGCATAATTACCATCCAGGTATTTTTGGTACAATTGTTCATAAAACAATACCACTTCCTTATTAGCGTCTGATTCTGCCGAACTAATGCTCTTGTTCTGTAGAATCAATGCGTAAGGACTTTGCGGATAATCCTGAATCAATCTATTTTTAACTGCTGTAGCCTTATCCGTTTGTTTAAGTTGCGTATACAGTTTGTATAATTTATACAATACTTCCGGTTCATATTCACTTTTCGGAAATCTGTTCAACAACAATTCATAATCCTTAATGGCTTCTTTGGCATCAGCAAGTCTTTCATCATAAATAACACCAATATTAAAATACGCAAGCTCCAACCTGCCATTTGATTTTTTCAAATCACTTTGTGTAAAAGGCACATCCGCAATCCATGCCTGACGGTCGCCCGAAATACCCGGAGCTACACGTTGTG
>JAZKGH010000022.1:0-2746 GCA_040386055.1 Bacteroidota bacterium | reverse complement strand
ATACAACTACTTTGGGAACGTACTTCATTACCTATTCAATCACCGATCAGTTTAGCTTTAACACAACCAAACAACGTGAAGTGGTGGTAATGGATACAACCAAACCGTCTATCGTTACCAATGCAGGAACAGCTGGCATTACGCATCAGGTGGGTACTCCTTATATGGATCCGATTACAGTATTGGATAACTACTGGAAAGGTATCACTCCTGTGAGAACCGGTGTAATCAATCCTTCGATTCCGGGTAGTTACAGCTTAATCTACAATGCAGTTGATGGTTCGGGTAATATAGCTCCAACCTATTATGTAACGGTTGTGGTAAAAGATCTTGTTCCTCCTACCATTAAACTGGTGGGTGAAAATCCATTGACGGTTGATGTGTATACTACATTCAACGATCCGGGTGTTCAAACAAGTGATAACTACTATCCGAATGTAACCACAGTAAGAACTGGATTACCATCCATGAGTGTATTGGGTACCTACACAGTAACCTATACTGCAACCGATGGTGCCGGTAACACTTCAAGTGTAACACGTTTGGTAAAAGTGGTAGATCGTATGGCTCCTGAGATTGAACTGTTGGGTAACAATCCGTTTGAACTGTGCCGCTTTAAAGCTTACACCGAACCTGGTGTGAAATTGAAAGACAACTATTATCCTGACTCTTTATTACAAAGTTTATTGACAATCGACCTGTCGAAAGTGGATGTGACAAGACCCGGATACTATTTTGCCATTTACAGTGTAACGGATCCTTCAGGTAATAAAGCTACCGCTGTTCAACGGTTGATTAACGTTATTGAGAATGGTCCTTGTGCTACCGGCATCAAGGAACTTAGCTCTAACAGCAACCTGTCTATCTACCCTAATCCGAATACAGGATTGTTTACCATTGCCAACAAAACAAACAGCAACATCACTGCAGTTCAGGTTATGGATGTGGTAGGAAGAACGGTTTACACCAAAGCAACTCAATCAAATGAGGTTAACGTTGACCTTACTACAATGAACAAAGGATTATACATGGTTATTATCAAAGATGCTAATGGGAATGAGTTCTCTAGTAAAGTGATAGTGGAATAATTTTCAATATTCATTCACATAAAAAAATCCTGCTTAGTTAAACTAAGCAGGATTTTTTTTATCTGTTGAAACGAATTATGAATCCAACCAATTCTTAAATTCACCCGCCTTATCCCTGCTCACAACCACTTCCTCTGAAATGCCGGGCTTCAATTCCACTTTCAGCTTGCCATTAAAATACGTATGCACTGATTGAACACTTTTAATATTAGCAACAAACTGTCTGTTTAATTGAAAGAAAATGGCCGGCTCCAATACCTTCATCAATTCATCCAGCGTATGGTCAATAATATGTTTTTGTCCGTGTTCCGTGTATACATAAACAAGCTTATCTGATGCATGAAAATATGCAATCTGATCTACGGGGATGGAAACAAGTTTTGTTCCTACTTTTATAAGAAACCTGTTTTTATACGAAACAGACTGTGTTTTAAAATCCACAAGCAAGGAGCGTATCTGTAATTGATAATCCGGAATTGTATGCGCATATTGAAATGCTTTTAGCTTTGAAACAGCACGTTTTAAATCATCCACATCAATTGGTTTCAGCAAATAATCGATGCTATTTACTTTAAATGCTTTCAAGGCAAACTCATCATATGCCGTTGTGAAAATAACCGGACACTTTACCGTTACCCTGTTGAATATTTCGAAACTCTGTCCATCGGCTAATTCGATGTCCATCAACGCCAAATCAATAGAAGTGTATTGCTCAAATAACGATACAGCTGCTTCAATACTATCGGCTGTTGCCACAACTGAAACGGATGGATCAACTTCTTTGATCAGTTTTGTAAGGCGTGTTAATGCCGGTGCTTCATCCTCTATAATGATAACGTTCATAAACAAGCTTCTTAATTAGTGGAATTGGGTAACAAGGGCAACGATACATAAAAGTTTACATCATCATCTACCATATCAACTTCCTCCTTGGTTAAGAAACTATACCGATGGATAATATTGTTAAGTCCGATACCATTGCTTTCATTCATGACTGTTTTGCGTTGCAAATTATTTTTCACAAATACTTTTCCATCGTGCACACCAATACTAATAGATAAAGGATGTTGTAGTGAAATCACATTATGCTTGATTGCATTTTCAATGAGCATCTGAATAGACAAGGTAACTATCTTCCGGTCCATGTATGCAGGATCAATATGAATGTGAAATCGAAGGTTATCTCCAAACCTTATTTGATTCAGATAAATATATGACCTTACAAAATCTATTTCTTCTTTAAGAGTCACGGTTTCTTTATCCTTCTGGGTAAGCAGGTATCTGTATACACTTGATAACTTTTGAACAAAACCGGTAGCGGTCCTGGGATTCTCTTCAATCAAACTGGTAAGTGTATTTAGCGAGTTAAATAAGAAATGAGGGTTGATCTGATTCTTCAATGTTTCAAATTCGGCTGAAAGACTCTCTCGCTTCAATTCTTCCTTTTCCTTAATAGTAGTTTTCCAAAACCTGAAAAAAGCAATGGCCACAAATACACTATTCACAAAAAGGGTAATGGCCACACTAATAATTAAATAAATAACAGTTTCCTTCGATTGTAACTTACAAGGGTGGCCATGAAACAGAGGGAACAATGTAAGATTGAAAAAATAATTTACAAAAACAGGCCACAGTAAAGCAATAGTTCCACTTAAGAT
>JAZKGH010000021.1:0-3132 GCA_040386055.1 Bacteroidota bacterium | reverse complement strand
GTCGGTTCGAATCCGATATCCTCCACAAATTGAACAATCAGATGGCTAGAGTGTCCCGACACATTTGTCGGGAAGGAGGTCGGTTCGAATCCGATATCCTCCATACTTTGCATTCAAAATCAGCCATTTATACTTAATAGTTTTGGAGACAAAGGGGTAGAAATCAAAGGCTAATTTTGCTCAAAAAAAGGCTAATTGGTCTTTTTACAGTTTGGATTGCTACTTTTTCATAATTAAATCGACCTTTATTTCCCAGCACACCCGTGCCTACTTTTCTTTCTTACACTCTCATTCTTTCTTGATTCTGCTATTTGATATAAACTCAATGAGGTTATGCATAGAATCATACATCTCAAATACTAAATAACTAATTGATTATAAAATAATTAAATAAAAACCTCTCCGAGAAAATAACATATAAATTGTGCTCAGCTATTCTTGCTAGTACACTGAATTAAGATACTTTATTTTTTCCTGTCTTGTTATTCTACAATTCACACCGCATTTCACTGCCTTATCCAATTTCCCTACTTACCCGTAACGCGCTTATTTACTTTTGATGCTGAAAATTAATTGTCATGAAATCAGCCATTTACATTCTTATTTTACTTTTAGGACTTATCATTATCGCACCCGTAGAGGGAACCGCACAAAGAAGGAGACATATACAAAAACTCGAATTGGGAATGTTAGCCGGGCTTTCTTACTATTATGGTGATATTGCAAATTATAACTTCCAACCCGAATCCCTTAAGCCAGCCGCGGGGGTGATTTTAAGATATCACCTCTCTCCTTCCTTTACATTAAGAGGAAATGCAATGTATTGCCGGATATTTGCTGCAGACTCAAATCTGAAAACGACCGATGATACTCAATGGCAACGATTCCGCAACCTTGCCTTTTACTCAGATGTTTATGAGTTATCAGGTATGGTTGAATATAATATTATAGCTGATAAGAATAGAGGAAAAACAGTAAGAAGCCGTGTTATTCCTTATGTCTTTGGTGGGGTCGGTTTATTTTACTTCGAACCTAAAGCCATTCATCCAATTACCGGTAATCCCGTAGCACTTCGTCCCTTACAATTAGATGGCAGTTCGTATTCACCCATTGCATATGCAATGCCCGTTGGACTTGGGCTAAGGATTTATGCAAATAAGAATTGGGTTATAGGGTTGGAGTTTGGTATGCGATTAACTACAACCAGCCATTTAGATGATATTGATGGTAGTAGTCGTTACCCAAATCCGGAGAGTTTAATATCAGATGATGCCCGTATTATGGCTTCACGTAATAACAACAGTATGAACCATACTACTCAAATGGTACCTAATTTTAGTGGTAAGCCCAGAGGTAAGATTGATTACATAACAGACATCTATTTCATTAATGGTATTACTGTTTCTTACCGTTTTTGGAAGTTTAAAGCAATTAGAAAAGGTCGGTTCTAGATCCGCATTTAGCTATATAACTGTAGCTACCTATAATCCATGAATCAACTCCACAAATAACTCCGATAATTTAACCTGTGCTTTGCTCGCTACAGCAATTATTTCCTCAAGACTTACAGGCTTTAGGTTATCAGGATTACACTCATCCGTGAGTACGGAAACTGCAGCACAAGGTAATCCCATGTGATTGGCAACAATAACCTCGGGTACAGTGCTCATTCCAACGGTATCCGCTCCAATATTGCGTAAATACCGATATTCGGCACGAGTTTCCAACATAGGTCCGGGCACCGCAGCATAAACACCTTTGTGTAAACGTATATTTTTCTTTGAAGCAATACGCTCCAATTGTTGGTTAATAGCTTTCGAATAAGGAGAGCTCATGTCCGGAAAACGAGGGCCCAATTCATCAATGTTCTTCCCAATTAAAGGATTCGTTGGTTGCAAATTAATATGATCATCAATCAGCATCAATTCTCCTTTTCTCCAATTGGGATTTAAACAACCTGATGCGTTAGACAATAATAACTGTTGAATCCCCATCATTTTCATAACCCGGACAGGAAAAACAATTTGTTGCATGGAATATCCTTCATAATAGTGAAAGCGGCCTTGCATGGCAATAATCTTTTTGCCGGCAATATTCCCATAAATCAATTTTCCAGCGTGTGATTCCACTGTGGAAATGGGAAAGTGCGGAATCTCTTTATACGAGATTTCCTTTATGGTCTCAATATGCTCCACCAAGTGACCTAATCCTGTTCCAAGAACAATACCCACCTGTGTGTCCAAAAATCCCTTTTGCATCAGAAATGCCGCTGTTTTGTTAATCTCGTTCATTGTTATTTTATCTGGTACTAAATACGCTTTCCAAACCCAATAAAAGCTTTTAATATTTATTAAATATCAATACATTTGTTGCGTTAACCACCTTTACATGCCTCATACACCCCTTAAACCCTTTATTAAACACAGCAAATGCTTGTTTTTATTTTTATTGTCAACCACATTCGCACTCACACTATTTGCGTTCCAACCAACAGGTTATATTGATTATCCATCAGTTTCCGAACAGCTTGTTGAAACGGTTCAACACAGCCAGAGACATGCATTTGATTCTCTTTTAAAAATTGTTGCAGATGCTAAATTCGAGGTTCTTAAAAACCAGCTGTATTCAGATACACGTAAAAAAACCTTTTGGCTTAATGTACACAATGCCTATGCCCTTTATCTTCTCAAAAAAGAGCCATCCATATTAAAAAATCATAATCATTTTCTCAGCACAAAACAGATTACCATTGCCGGTATGCATTTCAGTTTAAATGAAATTGAGCATGGTATTTTAAGAAGATCAAGCTACCGGATTACAGAAACAGTTGTCATCAAACAACTGCGGGTTCTGGAGTTAGATTATCGTGTACACTTTGGAATCAACTTCGGAGCTAAAGATTGCCCATCTTTAGTGCCGTTTAGAGAACACAAACTTAATGACCAACTTAAATCCTTGGAGAAGGCATATATTCTCTCACATACAGCTATTGATTCGGCTAAAAAAGAGATCAAAACAAGCGAACTGTTTGAATGGTATGAAACAGATTTTGGAGGGGAAAACGGTGTACGCAACCTGTTTGAAAAAAATGGACTAGTTCAGGCTAAAGATTGGAAGATAAGTTACGAAGCG
>JAZKGH010000020.1:0-9529 GCA_040386055.1 Bacteroidota bacterium | reverse complement strand
CGTTTAAACTTACTCCAAGTGTGGCAATAATAAAACTGAATTCACCAATCTGTGCCATGCTTGTACCGGCCTGAATACTCTGCCTAAGTGGTTGACCCGATAACAACGCTCCGATTGAAACATTAACCGTTTTGCCAATCATTACGGCAAGGGTCAAAATCAATACCGGCCATTTGTATTCTAATAATACTTCCGGATTAATCAACATACCTACTGATACAAAAAATACAGCTCCGAATAGATCTTTTACGGGTTTAATAGCATGCTCGATACGCTCAGCTTGCGTAGTTTCGGCTAATAAACTACCCATAATAAAAGCCCCGAGCGCAGCGGAAAATCCTACCTGCACAGCTAATAATACCATACCCAGACACAATCCTATAGAAACAATTAACAGTGTTTCTTCACTTAATAACTTTTGCGCGCGTTTGAAAAAGGAGGGCAATAAAAAGATCCCGCCAACAAACCACAAAATGAGAAAGAAAATGAGTTTGAAAACGGCACTTAACATGGCACCACCTTCAATGCTATTGGTTGCTGCAACGGTTGAAAGCACTACCAACAACAATACGGCAACCAGATCTTCAATCACCAACACCCCGATAACGATACCCGCGAATTTTCGGGGTTTTAGATTCAGCTCATCAAAGGCTCGGAAAATGATAGTAGTAGACGAGATGGAAATAATGCCTCCCAAAAACAAACTATCCATTTTGCTCCAACCCATCCAAATACCAAGATAATACCCGATGGCTAACATCGCAGATACTTCAAACAATCCTGTGATCAGAGCGGTATTACCAACCTTAACCAGTTTTTTGAAACTAAACTCAAGACCCAAACTGAAGAGCAAAAAGATGATTCCGATTTCCGCCCAGATTTGAATGCTCTCAATCTCAACAATACTTGGAAATAATTGAAAGTTGGGACCAACCAATAACCCGGCAATAATATATCCCAAAACCACAGGCTGGTTCAGGCGTTTAAACAACAAGGTCACCACCCCTGCAGAACAAAGAATCAATGCTAAATCCGCAATAAGGTGAGGAACGTGCGCCATTTAATATATTTACAGAATGAAAAGATCAGTGCAATATAAAATAATTGTATGGCTATTGGCAGTAACAATTGTGGCAGCCTGCAAAAAAGATAAGCAAGTTGTACCCCTGACGCAAGCACAAGCAGATGTATTGATGAGTCTTGGAATATTTTCAGGTATAGACTCTTCGTATAAAATCATTGGACGACTGGATGGATCGGGAAATGTAGTTTATGATACAATTATTGAAGTAGTGGAAAAAGATATCCAGGTAAAGTCTGTTCAAGCCAATGATACATCCATAGAATTGTCCGGGTATGTTTTAACGAGAATAGCTCCGCACCATTTTAATTATTTCTTCTTTTCAAACAGTGGAAGTTATAAATCAGATGCGGTGTTTCAGCTTGATTCCCTGTATCTTACACGTAGATCTCATGTAATGATATATGGCACCACCATATTTGAACGGTTTACAGGGAAAAGAAAAAAATGAAAGGAGATTTGCTTATTTTCGCACCTCGTTAAAATTAAAGAATATGACAACAGCAGAAATACACACAGCAAAGGGTGTTATGAAAATTGAATTTTATGACCAAGATGCCCCGAACACAGTGGCCAATTTTGTTAAACTTGCTAAAAGCGGGTTTTATAACGGATTAACGTTTCACCGTGTGATTCCTGATTTTGTGATTCAGGGTGGCTGTCCAAATGGAACAGGTGCAGGTGGCCCTGGATATAAAATTGATTGCGAGTTAACAGGTGGAAACCAATACCATGATCGTGGTGTATTATCAATGGCGCATGCCGGAAGAAATACCGGTGGATCACAATTCTTTATTTGCCATAGTCGCAGCAATACAGCTCACTTAGATGGCAATCATACTTGCTTTGGTAAAGTAGTAGAAGGTTTGGATGTGATTGATGCCATTCGTGCGGGCGATGTAATGGAAAAAGTGATTATCAACGAATAAACTTGTTTACGGTTTCCGGTCTTCGGTTCTTGTGATGAACTGCAAACAGCAAACTACAAACAGCAAACTGAAATGCTACAACTAAACTATTTAAGAGAACAAACAGCTGAGGCTAAAACCCGTTTGAACAAACGCAATCCAAATTTTGCGGTTGTGATTGATGAGGTATTAGTGTTGGACGAAAAAGCGCGTATTGCTAAAAAAGAAATGGAAACCAATCAGGCAGAGGCGAATGCTGTTGCCAAACAGATTGGTGAGCTGATGAAAAGTGGTAAAAAGGAAGAAGCGGAAGTATTGAAGCAACAAACTTCCCAACTGAAAGCTGATGCTAAACTGCTGGAAGAAAAAAGCAAACAGCTGGAAGAAGAATTGTTCAATAAACTGGTAACCCTTCCGAACACTCCCAATGAAATTGTTCCTGAAGGTAAAACACCGGAAGAGAATGTAAATGTATACCAACATGGCGAATTGCCATCATTGCAGAATGGTGCATTGCCTCATTGGGATTTGATTACCAAGTATAACCTTATTGACTTTGAACTTGGAACTAAAATAACAGGAGCGGGTTTTCCTGTGTACCGTGGAAAAGGTGCTCGCATGCAACGTGGATTGGTGAATTTCTTTTTGGATGAGGCCATGAAAGCAGGATATGAAGAAATCGTTCCTCCATTTTTGGTGAATGCCGATAGTGGTTTTGGAACAGGTCAGCTACCTGATAAAGAAGGACAGATGTACCACGCGCAAGTGGATGATTTGTATTTAATCCCAACTGCAGAAGTTCCGATTACTAATATTTACCGTGACGTGATTTTGAAGGAAGAAGAATTGCCAATCAAAAATGTTGGATATTCTCCATGCTTCAGACGTGAAGCCGGAAGTTGGGGTGCGCATGTGCGCGGATTAAATCGTTTGCACCAATTTGAAAAAGTAGAAATTGTTCAAATTGCAACACCCGAACAATCGTATCAGTTGCTTGACGAGATGGTTAAACACGTGCAAGGTTTACTCGAAAAACTTGAGTTACCTTATCGCATCCTGCGTTTGTGTGGAGGTGATATGGGCTTTACGTCTGCACTCACATATGATTTCGAAACATACAGTGCAGCACAACAACGTTGGCTGGAAGTAAGTTCAACATCCAACTTCGAAAGCTTTCAGGCTAACCGTTTGAAGTGTCGCTACAAAACAAAGGATGGAAAAAACCAATTGGTACATACCTTAAATGGAAGTGCCTTAGCATTGCCACGTATTCTGGCTACCATTCTCGAAAACAATCAAACACCCGAAGGTATCCGGGTGCCGAAAGTACTGGTTCCTTACGTTGGTTTTGATTTGATCAGCTAGTACACTATTTTCACTTCGTGAAACAGCCCCATCAAACATGTATTTCCTTACGCATTTTGATGAGGCTGTTTTTTTTATGCGCATTGCTCTGCACAGAGGTCAACCTTTATGCACAACATTACTACTTTAGAAATTTAACGATCACAGATGGACTTCCCGGATCGATGGTGTATGATATGGTGGAAGATGCCAGTGGGTTTATGTGGTTTGCAACCGACAAAGGTGTGGTTCGGTATGACGGCAGCAATATAGTACCGGTTGATACCAAAGATGAAACATTTACACGCGGTGTATTCAGGATGTTTAAAGCAAAGGATAATAGTCTTTGGTTTATTACTACGGATTTTCAATTGTATAGTTATCGTAATAAAACATTTGTCAAAATAGAAGTAGGAGAGAATGTTGCCTGGATTGCTGAAGATGGGAAACAACGTTTGACGGCAATGAGTCGTCAGGGGAATTTATATACAATTGGCAAAAATAATCAGGTTACAACGGTAAATAGAAGATTGTACTCCGATAAATTCAGATCATATATGTTCTGCAGCATCGACTCCAATCAACTTATGCTCAGTAGAGGAAATGGGGTGTTTATTAGTAACAGCACTACAGGATTGATGTATAAGATAGTTGGTTCAGATCATACCCACTCTTTTGATTTGCCAAGAGTCTTTAAAATATACGGGAGACGATTTTTGTTTGCAACACATCTTGGGCTATTTTCACTTGTTTTAGATAAGGAAAATTCATGGAAAGTTAAACAACTTCTCAATAATAGATTCGGGGAAATTATAAGTGTTTGTGAAGATAATGTCACTAAAGATCTATGGGTTGGCTCATCCAAAGGGTTGTTGAAGATAGTTGCCGGTAAAATAGAACCTGAAGTATACCTGTCAGGTACAAATTGTTTTAATGTTCATAAAACAAGTGAGGATCTGTTATGGTGCACCTCGGCCGAATCAGGAGTATTCTTTACAAATATGAGATCGTTTCACTTCAACAAAGAAGAAGGTCTGTTGAATGAGAAGGTTAAGTTTCTTCAAAACATTGGCGATACCATTTATACATTTGGATTAAACGGAAATGCTTGGCTTTTTCATAAGAACAAAATAGTAAGTTCATTAAAATTAAATACAATTTATGATGTCCCAGCGTTTAGAAATGTTGCGAAAGCGGGGGATTCAATATATGCTTGGGCCTATCCTGATAAGTTCGTAAAGATATTTAACGGCCGGATGGGCCGGATGGTTATTCCTGATAGTATGAGTGCCATTTTTGGATTCAAACAATTTTATTATGTGGATCGCAATAAAATAAGAAGGGGGCCTAAACAAACGCTAATATATGAAACAAAACATACGTCTAATTTAGGTGATATAATGCACAACAACGTTGTGAATCATATTCCGCTGCTTATTCCGAATGATACTACATATTATTATGCCACAAAAGATGGATACGGAATATTGAAGGGACAGAAAATGACGTTGAATAAATTAGGAGCAAGAGTCATGTCAATTGTTGTTACTCCGCGAAGAAATCTTGTTTTTAATACTCAGGGTAAAGGAGTATACATCAAACGAAAAAACAAGAAACCTTATTTTTTAACGGAGGATCAGGGCCTTCTTTCCAACTATAGTTCGAAGCTATTATTAAAAGGCAATAGTTTATGGGTACTGACTAATAAAGGAGTGAGTCGGCTAACATTAAACGGGGATGATAGTGTGGTAAGAATTGCAAATTTTACAATGAATGATGTATTAAATATTTCAGAGGTAAATGATTTATTAATACACGATTCATCCGTTTATGTGGCAAGCAATAAAGGGATAACTGTTTTTCCGGAAGAATATACTATAAGTAAAGAGTTGCCGAAAGTATTCATTGAGAACATCCAGATAAATAACAGAGATACCACCGTTCAGGATTCATTCATATTGTCCTATCAACAAAATAATATAGCTATTACATATACCAGCCCTACTATACGAAATGCCAAATCCGTGTTATTTAAATACGCCATTGTAGGAAAGGAATCAAGGGTCACAACAGGTGTGTCGAAATCAAAAAACCTTCAGCTTGGAGCCTTATCCCCGGATGAATATGTAGTGAAGATTTGGGCTCGCAATAATGATGGTTTGTGGAGTGACCAACCTGCCAGATTATTTATTAAGGTATTGCCTCCTTTCTGGAAAGCAGGGTGGTTTATTTGGTCTGTAATACTGTTTTTACTGATTGTAATAAGTTTGATTGTAATAATAAGATTAAGGCAAATAAGAGAGCGTGCCAAAATAGATGCACAGCTGTTGGACAGTGAATTAAAGGCGCTGCGCCTGCATATGAATCCTCATTTTATTTTTAATACACTCAACTCTTTGCAAAAGTTCATTCTTCAACGGAACCCGCTTGAGGCAAATAAGTTTATTTCGAAATTTGCCAAACTGATGCGGTGGATCTTAAGTTATGCAGATAAACAGTATATAACCTTAGAGGCCGAATTGCTGTTTTTAGATACCTATATTGAATTGGAGCAATTAAGATTTGACAGCGAGATTAAAGTAGTGAAGGAGGTGGATGATAAATTGTTTGACTCGGGGTTTTTAATTCCGGCTCTGGTGGTTCAACCTTTTGTTGAGAATGCTATTAAATATGGAATTGCCGGGATCAATTATCAGGGTGAGTTATTACTGCGTTTCGAACAATACCCGGACTATATAAGAGTAACCATTCAGGATAATGGTGTAGGCAGAGCTGCAGTTAAACGGGAGCAGGACTTTTCCGGAAAAGAATTTGAATCAACGGGCGTTAAATATACCAACGAACGTCTATTGTTATTGCTGGAGAATAGATTGAATATTACGGATGCCGTTATCATAACAGATCTGTATGATGAGACAGGAGTGGCTTCAGGTACAAGAGTTGAACTTATTATACCCTATTATAATGAATGAAATAAAAGCTATTATCATTGATGATGAACATGGATGTGTAGACACACTTTCTTTGTTATTAAGCGAATACCATAAGGATATTAAGGTACTGGCTACGGCTAACTCAGTGGAGACAGGGTTGGAAAGTATTCGTAAACACAATGGTAATATCGATGTGTTGTTTTTGGATATCCAGATGCCCGGAGGCGATGGCTTTACCTTACTTCAGCAATTGGAAGATATTTCGTTTAAGATTGTGTTTACAACGGCTTATGATCGCTTTGCATTGAAAGCCATCAAATATGCCGCATTTGATTATTTATTAAAACCAATCGATAATGATGAGCTCACAGAGACTCTTACACGTGTTCGAGATCAACACCAACATTCCTCCGTTCCGGTCAATCAATTCATTCAGTTTAAAAATGCCCTCAGACAAAAAACAGTATTTGATAAACTGGCGATACCTACATTGTCTGATATACTGTTTATTCCCATTGCTGATATTCTGTATTTAAACAGCGATAATAATTATACCACCATTCATCTATCTAATAAACAGCAAATTTTATCCTCTAAAAATCTGGGTTATTATGAAGATGTATTAGATGAGCAAAGTTTTTTCAGGGTACACAATTCCTACATAGTAAACATCCGTAAAATAGCGAAGTTCATCAAAGGAAAAGCAAGTTACGTAGAAATTGAAAATGGTCTGCGTATTGAAGTATCAATGCGGAGGAGAAACTCATTGTTAGAGATTTTAGGTCTATAGCATACAAACGAATTCTAACGGAAAAGAAACAAAATCTAATTGAAATCGCTCATTTGCTCAATGGTGGTTTAAAAAAAGTAATAAAGGTTTCATCTTGCACGCAGAAAGACATTACCTATGATTACTTTTATAAGATACCCCGGATGATGTAAATCAACAGAATCCTAAGGAGGCATGAAGATGTCTCCTTTTTTAATGCCCTTTTCTTAGCCTTCTTTTTTCGTCAAGTACTTTTTTAAGCGAATCTGTTTGTGATTCCATCACCGGTTTTGGGTGTTCCATTACAGCTGGTTCCGGATCTTTTACTTTAGATTTCTCTTTGCTTTTACAGGCAATCGAGATAGCAATCGCTACACTAGTGGCTAACCACAATTTTTTGCTGAAGAAGTACATGTTGATTGTCTTTAATGGTTAACAAATAGATACCCGATGCCAGATCTTCTGTTGTAAAACTAAAGCGATTGGTTCCTGCTTTGGCCTTATCATGCAATAAAGGTGCCACCCGGTTACCTTTCATATCCCATAATTCAAAATCTACATAAGTCGTTTGTTCTATTGTAAAAGATACCTGTACGTATTCGGAAGCAGGATTCGGATAGATACTTGACCGGCTGATCATCTTAGGTTGTTCTGAAACACCAAGCAACGGATCATTGCTTTTAAGTTTAGCAATCCAGGTCCGGTTGTCACCATTGGTATTACCATATGATCCATTGATCCAGCATACTCCTAGTTCATTATACTTGCGTTGATTCCCTGAATAATCCCCCCATCTGTTCACACTATCTGAAAGTACGGTTATATTATTGTCTCCCTTTTTTACAAATACCGGAGCCGATACATTTCCAAAACGGTCTGTGATTACTGCAGATGTTCCCGGAAACAAAGTTGGTGATACATGAGAGAAAGTTATAAGGGTGCTGTTATCACCACTGCCTCCACCAATATAGGAGATGGATGGATACCCAATATCCATACTGTCATAGCTGATAATTTTACCGCTGATGGCAGGAGTCGGTCCAAATACATCACTCATGATGCCATAATAAACAGCCGGAACAAAAAGAGTGGTATCAATAGTGTTACCCACATAGTGGATATAACCATTTTCATACATAGCAGAAAGCATGCGCGCATCATTGGTCTGCAATTTTTTTCCGTTGGGTTGAATTGCATTAGGCTGCAATCCGTAAGCCACATTGGTTCGTATAATTTTTTGCGTAAACGTAGCCATACCTGATACAGCGGTATTGGTTATTTCGTGCAAAAAAACAGTGTCATTTAATAGGTCACTGGGGCGTTGGGATACGAAGAACATATTAGGGCCGTATAAAGTAGATCCTCCTTTTACAGGACATATGTTCCATACTGATTTTCCATTATAGGTAATGTTATTATAAATCTTCTGGTTAATCGGTTGTGCAGTATAACCTGCTTTCTTATCACATTGCCAGATATACGAAGTAACAAATCCCTGTTGCCACGGTGTATTATCTTTTACTCTGTTCACTGTAATAAATAACTCATCATTACTTAGAGACAGAATGGGATAATCACTCCACGTTGAATCGCTTGTTACATTACCCGGAATGGTATAGAAATTCCACTTCTGTGTAGGATCGTTGGTTTGTGAAAAGGCAACAATAATACGAGTATCAACACTGGTGCTGCCTTGTAAAAATACAAGTACAAAGCGGTCTTCTTTTGGATCGTATATTACCCTGGGGTCGTAGGTTCGGTTGAGGGAACCAAGACTGGTAGCAAATGCTGCAAGCGACCTGCCAAGAATATATTTGCCGGTGTCGTTATAAATATTCAGATTGGCATTCACCACACTCACAATAAATCCACCATTGCTAATAGCCAGGTCATTATCATTAGGTGTTCCCTGAGTTAGATTTCCATTAAAATTTCGGAGCAGGGTAGGTTCTGGAACTACCGTTTTAGTCATCCTGTTACTTGGTGACGACTTATGTGTTGCCAACAGTCGTTGCTGGTCCAGTAAATTTTTTAACTGCCTATTTTCAGTTAAGGGTTGCGGAGCTGCCGGTTTGATGAGCAACAGCCTGGGATCAAAATCAATCACTTCAGCACTCATGTCGATGGTTTGCGCCACAGGTGATACATAGTTGGAAGTGCTGTAATGGAAACCACTTTGAGCAAGTGCGCAAAAGGATAAACCTGAAAGAAATAAACCGGTAAAAAATTTCATATACGTAACGCTTTCACACAAATGTAATACTGTATGAAAATATATTACTATGGCTGCTCAACAAAAGGTGGGGTCACTGTATCATCAGGGTAAAATTTCCGTTTGATGACCGGATAGGTAAATACACTGGAGAGAATAATGGCAGTGCCGATGTAAAATCCGGTTGACATTACTTCTGTTTGACCAAACAAGAGGATAGAAAGCACAATACCATAAACGGGCTCCAGATTATTAGTAATAATTACGGTAAAAGGAGAGAAG
>JAZKGH010000019.1:0-10424 GCA_040386055.1 Bacteroidota bacterium | reverse complement strand
CTTAACCCAAATTTTAAACTCAAAAAACTGAGAAGATTGATTAAGAGTTTTAGGAAACTGAAATCCCGGAGGAGGGGGTGTGGCTACAATCTTATTAGGGTCTGGTGTTCCTCCTCCAGTGCCTGTATCATCATCCTTTTTACATGAAGATAAAAATGCAAGAGAGATGATAAGTAAGACGATTAACTGTTTCATAACTTGACTGTTGAATGGGTTAACTGCAGTATATTTAATTAAAAACACGTTTGGTGGTTAAAAGTGCAGCTGTATCACTAAAGAAGCTGTAATCTTTATATGTGATGCTTTCTTTTGTTGCAAACGGATATGCTAAGTACTTTTCCTGAAGTGGAACGGGTGTAGAAGAAAAATTAGTTTCTATCATTTCGAATTGAGCGAGATTCCCCAATGCAAAAGGGTCTAATTTTGTCGTACGCGTAAATTCTCCAGTGGAAATCTCTAGTTTTAGGAACAGGGTGTCATTTCTAATTATATAGGCCAGATACCTTACGTCATTATAATTTAGATATTTCAGACAAAGTGTATCACTGTTTATCAAGGTAAATGACAATTCCTGAAAAGCATCTGACAGATACTCTGTAGAAAAAAAATCCTCAATCGAAGGTGCGGGTGATACAATCTCATCATGAACCTTAAAAACGTAAGAATGTTCAATGGAACGTTGAGTAAAGGTCTTAGGATAAATCGCAATGGGATTGTCTTTTTTACACCCCGTGAAGAGTATTACAATAACAAGAACTGCAAAGGGGAGTTTCATAGCCAACATCAATTAGGTAACCCGAATATATAGCTTTTACTACAATTAACAATCCTACGTGAACAAAAGATGATTGAAGATAACCTTTAACTCATCATCTAACCTTTACTTCGTAACATGTATTTGAGACCACAAATCTCAAATCATTAAATCGTAAATCTCAATTCAACAAGATGTCATCATTCAAAGTAAAGGGTGGTAAGCCACTCAAAGGAGAAATCATTCCGCAGGGAGCCAAAAACGAAGCGTTGCAGATCTTATCTGCGGTGTTGTTAACTCCTGAAAAAGTTACGATCTCCAATATTCCCAATATCCGCGATGTGATGAAGTTGATCGAATTGCTGGGCGATATGGGTGTTACCGTAAACAAAGTTTTGGAAGATACATACACGTTCGAAGCCAAAAATGTAAACCTCGAATTTTTGCGCAGCGATGATTTTAAGAAAAAAGGTGCAGCACTTCGTGGTTCAATAATGATCATCGGCCCGATGCTGGCACGTTTTGGTACTGCTTATATTCCCGAACCGGGTGGGGATAAAATTGGGCGGAGACCGGTTGATACGCATTTACGTGGTTTTGAAGCATTGGGAGCCACATTCGAACATTTACGTGAGGATCGTTTCTATAAAATCAATGCACAAAACCTGAAAGGCACTTACATCATGCTGGATGAGGCATCGGTGACAGGAACAGCTAATATTTTGATGGCTGCTTCATTGGCAAAAGGAACAACACAGATATACAATGCCGCATCGGAGCCATACCTGCAACAGTTATGCAAAATGATTAACAGCATGGGAGGGAAGATCAGTGGAATAGGGTCTAATTTATTAACGATAGAAGGAGTTGATGACCTCGGAGGATGTTCGCACCGCATGCTTCCCGATATGATTGAAATTGGTTCATTCATTGGTTTAGCAGCTACTACCAAATCTGAAATCACCATCAAAAATTGTTCGATTCCTGATTTAGGAGTGATCCCATCGGTGTTTCGCAAAATGGGTATTGAGCTTGAGTTCAGAGGTGATGATATTTATGTTCCGGCACAAGACAGTTATAAGATCCAATCCTTAATTGACGGTTCTATTCTGACCATTAAGGATGGTATCTGGCCGGCATTTACTCCCGATTTGATCTCCATCGCATTGGTTACGGCAACTCAAGCCAAAGGCAGTGTACTCATTCATCAATGGATGTTTGAAAGCCGTTTGTTCTTTGTAGATAACCTCATAGATATGGGTGCTAAAATTATTTTGTGTGATCCGCACCGTGCCGTTGTTATAGGTTCTAACAGAGAAACAAGCTTACGGGGCATCACCATGAGTTCACCGGATATTCGTGCGGGGGTAGCAATGCTTATTGCCGCGTTAGCTGCTAATGGAACCAGTACGATTAACAATATTGAACAAATTGACCGCGGTTACCAATACATAGACGAACGTTTACGGGCCATTGGTGCCGATATTACCCGTATTGATTAAAGAGGTTGGTGATTTGAGGCGTAAACTGCATTTTTGCAGTGTGCATAAAATAGCCTTATCCATCTTAGCCGTAATCGGTTTTACCGGATTTTCTTCCGAAAAAGCTCCAAGCTTGCTCGGGGAGAAAGTTCCTTTATTTACGGCCATTTCATTGTCCGGAGATACCGTTTCAATGGAAAAACTGAAAGGTAATCTGGTGCTTCTTGATTTTTGGGCATCATGGAACCAGCCTAGTCGCAAAAATAATCTAACTACCCTCAAGCTGTATGAGAAATACCGTGCCGTAAGTTTGCGCAAAAGACGGAAATTCATAGTGATACAGATTTCACTGGATACCCGTGCTGACCTGTGGCGGACAGCCATACACAGAGATAATCTTTACTGGAAAACACATATCTGCGACTTGAAAGGATGGAATTCACCTTATGTGAGTCAGTTCCAGTTTAAACGTATTCCAACAAATCTTTTAATTGATACTGCAGGTAATATCATAGCACGTGATATATGGGAAAGCCGGTTAGATAGTGCATTATCCGTTTGGATGCAATAGCCGTGTCAATATGACACAAAACAAGGGCTGGCAATGAATTTGAAAAGATTGGTTGCTACAAAATAACAGTTAAGAATTTATAACGACAGAATAAGATATGAACGAGCAAAACAAGCATGAACACAGTAATGAACCTGTAGTGCAGGATGACGCAAAGGATATAACCAGTCCAACACCAGATGAAATAAAGTCAGCTATTGAAGAGGATATTCAGACATTAAGTGAAAATGAGTCAGCAAAAGACTGGGTAGCCGAGTTAAAAGCAATGGAAGACAAATATTTGCGCTTGTATGCTGAGTTTGATAACTATAAACGCAGAACCAATGCTGAACGAATTGAACTGTTTAAAACAGCAGGCCAGGAAGTATTGATTTCATTGTTGCCGGTATTGGATGATTTTTCGCGTGCATTAAAAGCTATGCAAACTGCTACGGAAGTAGGACCTGTAAAAGAAGGTGTTGAATTAGTAAACAATAAGCTTTCGGCTATTTTAACTGCTAAAGGATTAAAAGCAATGGAATCGGTTGGGAAACCATTCGACAGTGAGTTTCATGAGGCAATTACCAATATTCCTGCTCCATCAAATGACTTGAAGGGTAAAATTATTGATGAAGTGGAAAAAGGATATTTCTTAAACGAAAAAGTAATACGCTTCGCGAAAGTAGTAGTGGGTGAGTGATTAAGTAATTAAAAGATTAGGTAATTAAGGTATTGAGGGAGGATATCATCCTGTCCCGCTATAGACGGGAGAAGCAAGCCCCCCGGAAAGTAAATTAGAAATTAGATTTTATAAGTCGCTCTACTACTATAACCGACAACTGTAAACAACAAACCGAAGACTGCAAGCAGAACATAATGGCAAAAAGAGATTATTACGAAATACTAGGTGTAGCAAAAGGCGCTTCAGCCGATGAGATTAAGAAAGCTTATCGACAGATGGCTATTAAGTTCCATCCCGATAAAAATCCGGGTAACAAGGAAGCTGAAGATAAATTTAAAGAAGCGGCTGAGGCATATGAAGTATTGAGTGATGCTGATAAAAAAGTGAAGTACGATCGTTTCGGTCATGCGGGAATGGGTGGTGCATCAAGAGGTGGTCAGGGTGGCGGACACATGAATATGGATGATATTTTCAGTCAATTCGGAGATGTGTTTGGTGACGGAGGGAGTCCGTTTGAATCCTTTTTTGGAGGCGGACGTAGTGGAGGAGGAAGACGTCAGGCCGGGGTACGTGGAAATGATGTACGCATTAAGGTGAAAATGACCCTACAGGAAATTGCAGCAGGTGCCGAAAAGAAAGTTAAATACAAACGCATGAAAGTAGCCGATGGGCTTACTTTTAAAACCTGTACCACTTGTAACGGTGCAGGTCAGATACGCAGGGTAACGAATACGTTCTTAGGTCAGATGGCAACCACTTCGGCTTGTCCAATGTGCCACGGAAGCGGAAAGATTGTAGATAAACGACCAGCAGGTGCGGGACCGGATGGATTAACTCCCATAGAAGATATCGTAACCATTAATATTCCTGCAGGTGTTGCTGATGGCATGCAATTAAGCATGAGCGGTAAAGGAAATGCAGGACCGGGTGGCGGACCAAACGGAGATTTGATTATTCTGATTGAAGAAATAGAGGACGCTACCTTAAAACGAGACGGTCATAATATCATATTTGATTTATATATGTCATTTGCAGATGCTGCATTAGGAACTAGTGTAGAAGTACCTACTGTTGATGGTAAAGTGAAAATGAAGATTGATGCAGGAACTCAACCGGGCAAAATTCTTCGTTTGCGCGGCAAAGGAATTCCTGAATTAAACAGTGCTTACCGTGGCGATCAATTAGTACACATAAATATCTGGACACCGCAAAAATTAACGCCTGAAGAAAAAGCCATACTAGAAAAGCTGAAAGAGGCTGAGAACTTTAAACCGCATCCGAATAAAAATGATAAAGGATTTTTTGAACGGATGAAAGAATATTTTAACTAATGAAAAGGCGCTGTGAGGCGCTTTTTTTATGGGAACTTAAAATGAATAGGAAATCCCCAGATAGCATTGATGCTGGATATCTTCAGCAGTGAATGTTTTATCCTGAAGGAGAAAGAAACGCATAATGTAATAATAATGACTTCTTATTAGTCCTAATGATATTCCTAGTCTTGGATTCAGGGCATACCTAAGGTAATAACCATATTCCTGTATACCTCTATATTCAGAAGGACCATAAAAGATTTTTGAAATGCCACCCTGAGTCGCAATCGTGGTGTTATTCCAATCATCATAAATAATTCCACTCATTTTATATCCGAATGGTACAGACCAAATGTTGTGATAAAATCCAAGCATTACCTTTGGGTGTGGATGTATTGTCAAGCCTATCACTACGTCAATTTTTGCGCTGTTCGGGGTGTAGTCTAAACAATCAAAATTTAGGTGTTGTGGACTTGAAACAGATGAAGAGAATAAATGCTGAGCTGTAAAATGTGCTCCTGTACAAACGCCAATAATACGTTGATTATACAAAAACCATTCGGATGTGTAAGATAGATTCATTCCAACCTGTTTACTCCCGGCCAACCCATTCAAATTTAGGAATGATTTCTGATTCTGAGCAAAGACAGAAAGTTGTATAAAAAGTAAACAGCCTGCAAAAAATAACCTCACCATTGTTAATGACGAGGTCATGATGTATAAGGTTGCAATGAAACCTGTTATTATTTCTGCCAGAGGGTATACTGTGCCTGTATAAAGGGAATAGTGCTAAAGGCTTGTGTTCTGCCTTTTCCATTATTGTTTTGGTACTCAAGGGTAATTAAGTAATGAGATAAACCGGCTTTGAATGTGATGTTATCGTTCATTCTATAGCCCAAATAAAATTCAGAATTAAGTGCTCCTTTATCATTTGAACCACCCAATAAAACATTGGTTGTTTCCGGATTGATTTTGTATACAGGATCTGTTCCAATCGTTTTAAAGGAACGTGTTCCCACATTGATTCCCAGCAGATCAATATTAAAACCAATCAATAATTTGTAGGGTGAAATATATTCCAACCCGGCCATAAAATTAATGGCGTAACTGGATATGTCATCAATTAAGGTTGACTGATTATTGATGGTATACTTACGCTGGCCAAATCCCAGATTCTGTCTGACACCGGCAGTATACCTTAATCGCGGGAAAGCAGAAGTGAGTTGTGCATTGTAAGTCACCGGCATACTCATCAGTGTAAGTTTTTCAGAGTAACCGGCCGATAATCCAACAGATATCATTTGTTTCGGCAGTGTTTGCGCTTGCGATGAAGACAAGAAAACGATAATAATGGCGGATAATAAGAGTTTTTTCATATCGAATAAAGGTATTAAAGCAACATAAAATTATTAGTGTATTTTGTACACTAATTGTATTACAATTTACATATAATATTGGTATTGCCAAATTTTAGGTGCCGGTAGCCTCTTATTTCATAATAAACTTTTACAGGAGTGGTTTTTTAATACGCTTACTATTTCAGTTATTTGATTCAACCAAAAACAACCTATGTATATTCTTGATGTTAAAAATGTTTCCAAACAATATGCTGCTCACAAAGCACTTGATCATATTAGCTTGTCGGTACCCAAAGGAAGTATATATGGACTGTTAGGGCCAAATGGGGCAGGGAAGACTAGTCTCATCCGCATCATCACTCAGATTACACAGGCCGATGAAGGTGAGGTGTTTTTTGACGGACAATTGTTGCATCCCAATCATATCAAACAAATTGGGTACTTGCCTGAGGAGCGTGGGTTATATAAAAAGATGGAAGTGGGAGAACAGCTGTTGTACTTTGCTCAATTAAAAGGATTATCAAGAGCGGATGCATTGTTGAAACTGAAAGACTGGGTTGAGAAGTTTGAAATAAAGGGGTGGTGGAAGAAGAAAGTAGAAGAGTTGTCGAAAGGGATGCAGCAAAAGATCCAGTTTATTGCAACCGTATTGCATGAACCGCAATTGATCATTCTAGATGAACCCTTTTCCGGATTTGACCCCATCAATGCGAGTTTGATTACGGATGAAATATTGAAGTTGAAGGAGAATGGAAGCAGTATTATTTTTTCAACTCACCGCATGGAGTCTGTAGAACAATTGTGTGATAATATAGCCTTAATCAATCAATCAAAAAAAGTACTGGATGGTTCGGTGCAGGAAATCAGGGAGCAATTCAGAACTCATACATATGAAGTTGAACATAGCAGTGATTCCATTTCATTGCAACATGGTTTCGAGTTGATCCAAACAATACGGACCAAACATCAGTCGTACGTATCATTAATTAAAGTACCTTCAACATCTGCAAACAATGAACTGTTGCATCAACTCATGCCGCAAACATCCATTATTCGTTTTGAAGAAAAGCTGCCCGATATGCAACAGATATTCATCAGTGTAGTGAACAAAAGTGTTTCCGAAAACAAAGTAGCTGCCGGTTATTGATCATTGTTTGTAAATTTGTTCTTTACCCACGTACGTTTACATTTGCGTAAAACCTAATCAACATATTTTATGTCAACCAACCTTGAATACATCAACGCTAATAAAGATCGTTTCCTCAGTGAACTATTTGATTTATTGCGCATTCCATCTATTAGTGCTGATCCTGCATATAAAAATGACGTGAAAAAAGCGGCTGAGTTTGTAAAAGATAAAATGATTGCGGCCGGTGCGGATAAAGTAGAAGTTTGTCCAACACCCGGTAATCCGATTGTATATGGAGAAAAAATTATAGATGCTTCATTGCCCACTGTTTTGGTTTATGGTCACTATGATGTTCAGCCGGCTGTGCCACTTGAGTTGTGGGATACTCCACCATTTGAACCCACCATTCGCAAAACTGCAGTTCATCCTGAGGGAGCCATTTTCGCCCGTGGTTCGGCTGATGATAAGGGACAGTTTTACATGCACCTCAAAGCTTTTGAATTGATGATGGAAACCAATACACTTCCCTGCAATGTAAAGTTTATGATTGAAGGAGAGGAAGAGGTAGGCAGCACAAATTTAGGTAAGTTCTGTATTGATAATAAGGAACGTTTAAAAGCAGATGTGGTGTTGATTAGTGATACGTCTATGATTGCCAATGATGTACCTTCAATTGATACAGGCTTGCGTGGCTTAAGTTATGTAGAAGTAGAGGTGACCGGACCTAACCGTGATTTGCACAGCGGTGTGTATGGTGGTGCTGTTGCCAATCCCATCAATATTTTAGCGAAGATGATTGCCTCGATGCATGACGAAAATAATCACATTACAATACCCGGTTTTTATGACAAGGTGTTGGAACTAACTCAGGCAGAACGTGCAGAATTAAATAAGGCTCCGCTTGACTTAACAGAATATAAAAAGGATTTGGCTATTGATGAAGTATGGGGAGAAACCAGTTATACGGTATTGGAAAGAACTGGGACTCGTCCAACGTTGGATGTAAATGGTATCTGGGGTGGATACACAGGAGAAGGTGCTAAAACAGTTTTACCATCAAAGGCATTTGCAAAAATTTCAATGCGTTTGGTACCCAATCAAACCAGTGATGAAATTACCGCATTGTTCAAAAAACACTTTGAAAACATTGCACCCAAAGGAGTGAAGGTGGTTGTGAAACCTCATCATGGCGGTGAGCCGGTGGTTACACCAACGGATTCGAAAGCTTATATTGCTGCAGCAAAAGCAATGGAAACTACTTTTGGCAAAAAGCCGATTCCTACCCGTGGAGGTGGAAGTATTCCTATTGTTGCTTTATTTGAGAAAGAACTAGGACTCAAATCTGTATTAATGGGATTTGGATTGGATAGTGATGCACTGCATTCTCCTAATGAACATTATGGTATTTTTAATTACCTTAAAGGGATAGAAACTATTCCTTATTTCTTTAAGTATTTTTCTAACTAAATTTAAAGAGGGTTTAACCCTCAGTCTCAATTATAATAAAGAATAAATCTTTTTCAGAACAGAAACAGGAGTGTTTTTTTTGTAGAATTATAACTACAAGACAGGTCCTATTTTGGCATAATAGGCAAATTGTTTTGTAGAATAATTACTACAAACACATTTGCGGTTTTCTGTAAAATACTGAACAGCAGTATAAAAATGGGAGTTTGCCTGATGGCAACTCCTCTTTTTTTGTATTCCATAATCTGGTATAGTAAAGTAGGTGCCTTATACTTATTATTGTATGCTGACCCATCTTTAATGGGATGGGATGCGTACTACACTGTAAATACTAATACTATCAACATTATGAAAAAAACGTTTACGTTCCTGTCGTTAATGGTTATGCTTTTGGGATCACTAGTTGTTCGTGCCCAAATCCCAATGTACATCACAGGCACACTTCCAACTACAGCGGGAGGGAATACGATTCCCTTTTATTTTACAGGAACAGGCTGTAGGGGGCAACAATTATATCCGTCCGGAGCTTTTGGATCTGTTCCTACCGGAATGGCTATATCCAAAATATACTTTTCATCCACTACCAGTGGAAGTCAGCTGTATTCAAACTTCGAAGTTTCTCTGGGACAACCTAATGTGTCGACCCTTACAACTACATACGAAACAGCAGTTACAAAAGTGCTTAATGAAGTGAACTATACGATTACAAGAGTGGGGTATCAATGGTTTGCCATTACCTTAACAACACCTTTTCTATATGACCCGTCTTTACCTATAGTGGTTGAAGTTAATCAGATGACTTCGGGTGGTGCTTCGCATTCGTCATGCGTACAAACTACCATTCCGGGTACTGCCAGAAATTACTCTACGAGTTACAATTCACCTGTTGCAACGGGTGCCGGGGCATACATGTTGTACTTCGGTTTTGATTTAACGGCAGCCGGCCCCGGACCTGCTACTGTTCCTCCGATTGCAAGTTTTGCATATACTAAAAATCCTCAGGATACAGTTTGGGTAGGAAGTCCCCGCACATTGGTAAACAGCAGCTCGGGAGCTAGTAAAAGTTACTGGGATATTATTGGTTTCAATGGTTCAACCAAAGCAGGACCTTATGCTGCTTTTCCGGAAACACGTACTCCTAAAAACTCTGACGGAATTGTAGATAATTTTATTGATACGATTAACAATGCTGTAAATTTCAGATATACTTTCCCTAACCGCGGGTATTACCGTGTAAAGGTAACGGCAGTCAATAAGTTTGGTAACGATACCTATATTGATACACTCTTTGTTGATACTCCGGCTAGTAAACCAACTACTGATTTCTTTGCCGACAAGCGTGTGGTAGGCGTTTATGATTATGCTACCTTATTTGATTTAACCACGAATGGTCCCGTAAGTTGGTTCTGGTATTTAAAACCGGGTTATTATAATCCATTGGCTCCGTTCTTTAATAGCTTCTCTCCAAGTGCAGGATCTCAAAATCCAATCCTGAATGCCAATGAAGGCGGATTGTTTGATGTGTGTTTAGTTGCTACAAACTACCGCGGAACAGATACCATGTGTAAACCGGGGTATATGAAAATTATTTCAGGTTACGAAGTATGTAAAGGAACATCAACTGCTAAGGATACCATTGCCAGGGAAAATGAAGGATCGGCCAAACTCTATACAGTGGGAGGTAAGTATG
>JAZKGH010000018.1:0-8382 GCA_040386055.1 Bacteroidota bacterium | reverse complement strand
CAGGTAGGCTGCGGTAATACTCACATATCGATTGGGGGTAACAGTAGTTGTTGCTGAAGTTGTAAAGGTATTTTTTTCGGTAAGGTAGTTGCCTGTTGCATTCAACGAAAGTACATTGTTGGCAAATGGAAACCATGTAATACCGGGTTGTACCTGCAATTGTGTTTCGTAATTCAGATTGGAGTAATACACTCCTAATTGATACTGAAAGTTTTTGTAAAGTTTGCTTGCACTTACACCTGCAACAAAAGGTGTATTTGTAAGTTTGTTTGAGTCGAGTACCGGTAAAGTGTTTTGGATTGAATAATGCAAAGCATGAAATGCAGGAGTGATTGTCCAGTTGTGTGTAAACGGAATCATAGCCGAAAGGTAATACTGATATTGTTGCATTGAACCATAAAAGGATTCCTGTTGAAGGTAGCTGAATGCATTGTAAAACGAGATGTGTTTGATTCTAAATCCAATGCTTGATTGTCCATATAACAAGGGTTTATAAAGTGCCGAATCACTACTTTGTTTGAATCCTATTTCTGCTCCTGCTAGGTGAATAACAGGACGTTTTGGATAATACTGTTTAAGAGATCCCTCTGTGTGGATTTTTTTATGAATACGGAGTGCCTGAGCATACTGACCTGTAGAGAGGTAGTTATTATACAACATTGGTAATGCAAGGGGGTCATAAGAATATTCCTGACAGGTACGTTGAAGATAGTATTGTTCTTTATACGGTTTATTTATGGAAGCAGCGGCTATAGCAGCTCGGATATTTATTAAGTAAAAATCCCGTTTCGTATTAATGGCATGATCGGCAGTGAGAAGAAGATTTTTCCAATCCTGATTTGTGTATTGAGCATAGGTCAACGAATCCAATTGAATCTGTTGATGATCCAATTGAGCCCATGTCTCTGCTGTGTAAAACAATAATATCAATCCTGTAAAGAGTCTAAGCATGTGATGTTGAGTAGTAGTTGGTTGTTTTGAGAAACATTCCAATGGCTGAGTTTACCATCGGTAAAGGTGAGTTCATAGTCTTTTTGTTTGAGCGTATATTCTCCAAGCAATGCTTTCACATTACTATTTATCACAATATGGTTAGGAGCATATGTATTATCCAAAGTAATGAAAGTGGATTGGTAATTCACTTTCATAAATTGGTAGAAAGGGGCAATACTATCCTGCAACCATAATGCCCATTGTGCGTGAAATTTTGGTGCAGCAATGCTGTCATTCAGGCACATATCCTGATAATAGCCCAACAGTATTTTTTGGGCGGCCAGGTAAAAATCAAACAAGAGGGATTTTTTGGAACCATAAAATTCTGTAAAATAAAACAAGGTTCCATTATTCACGAAATAAGCATAGGACTTGGTTTTGGCACAATACAGATACGATTGATTCCATGCATTCACCGCACATTCCCATTGCACTATTTCTGTGGCGCCCGAAGCTTTGATTACTTCCCATTTGAATTTTTTTCCGGGAATAAAATGAAAGGCATCCGCCAGTAACGGTGTTTTAATCGGATGATGAATATGTGCCGTTTCCTGTGGCGTATCGTATTCATGAAAGATATAGGTTTCATTAGATCGGGAAACAAAATATCCTAATGGATAAGGTATTGTTTCTGAACCGATATATTGCGTAGCCTGTAACTGAAAGTGAAGATGGGGTTCCGGTGAACGCCCCGAACTCCCACAAGCAGCGATCATTTGTCCTGCTTTCACATAATCGTTTATGTGAACACTAATAGTTTCTTTTTTAAGATGCGAGAGTTTGCTGAACAATCCATCGGCATGTTTAATAACAATGGTATTTCCCCAGTTGTGTTGAATATCACTTTCACCAATGGCATTATCATCAATGCCGTCCAATACTTCCACCACGTATCCATCTGCAGGTGCCAGTGCGGGAAGATTGTAACAATAAAAGTCGGTTACTTCTTCACCGGGAAGTTTAAAGGTATGAGAGGTTTCATCCACTACAACAAAATCAAGTGCATGTTTCCATTCTTCCTTGTGTGTAACAGTGCCATCATATCCTTGCGATACAAACCATTCGCCATAAAATGGAAGGCGAATGGTAAACAACCGGCTGTTTTGAAAACGGGTAACATTATTGGTATAATGGTACAGATTTTTTTCAGGTGAGAAATATTGATACGGAACAAGGATGAGCCGGTGAAAATGCACCCGTTGGTTGAGCAACATGATGAGTAAAATGACAGTTACCGAAAAGGGTAAAGAATAAAGCGGCAACTGGTAAATACTCAGCAACCCGCTGAACCCACTGATGCAAATACCAATGATAGGCATAGCAATAATGGCAAGTATAAAGGATGAGCGAGAGGGTATCAGGTAAAATCCTCCCAATGCAATAGCCGTAAGAATAAAATTGAATCCGATGTAACTATAATACAATTGAGAAAACTCACCGGATAAACTGAAGTAGAATAGATAGCCAATTACAAATCCGAGTATGGAGAGCAGAAAAGCAATGCGTGACCAAATGATGAGTCCGACCAAAATGATAAGACCCGAAATAATATTGTATTGAAAGAAAACTGCAGACAGGGATTTTAAATATACTTCAACAAATTCAGGTAGACCTGTATTTTCAATATTGTTCATCCATTCTACCATGTGACTTCCTCCTAAATTGTACCACTCATTTAAACGGAACAATCCCGATTCATTCATTTCTACATTATTGAATGAACGCAATCCGATGGTAATAAGCCAAAGGGTTACAAGAAAAGATAAACTAAGTGCAGGAAGTTTGTATTTGTGGAACAGACTGTTGAACCAGACGGCCATCAACACACTCATCACGGAACCGAACGATAGTACAATGAAATAACTAGGTGTAAAATTATACTGGGCTCCTAATACCAATCCAATCATCAATGCATTATAGCTATACATGCCGTAGCTGATATGATTGCGGTCGAGACCAATCCAGTAGGAGAATGCCAACGCAACCGCAGTTGCCACCATTCCGCTCAATCCCGTGATGGGGTTGACGAATGACGACAAGAGTAGTAGCCACGCAAACACTTTGCTGTCTGCAAAAAAGAGTTGCGAATAGCTGTTGATAAAACCCTTACCGTATATGTTCAGATAATTTTTCAAGCAAGGTTCTTAGTTTGATTTAGCCTGTGAGGGTGCAAGTTGGTGATTTTTTAAGAATTCAGGTAGTACTTCATTCATCTCTATATTTTCAAGTCCTTCTTTTTTACGAATGAGGTGCGGTTTGCCATCCATGCCCAACAGCACAACTGAGGGTCGCATGGAAATAAATTGCATCCACTGTGTCATGTTATATGCTCCTACAGTATGCACTACCACATAATCGTCTTTTTTCATAGGAGGTAATGTTACCTGACTACGCACCACGTCAATATTCATGCATAACGGTCCATACATTACGGTGTCTTCTGTATACGAACTGAACTCCTGCGCAGGACTGATTTTATGATCATACCAGAATGCCGTGAAAAGAATATTTACGCCAAAATCCATGATGGTAGCTCTGCGTCCATCACTAAGTCGTTTGTTGGCAATCACACTTCCCAATAAATATCCTGCTTCATCAATAAGTGCACGACCTGTTTCCAAAATCAACATTGGTAAATCTTTCTCCACGAATCCCGCATTTAATAATGCAGTACAAATGGCTTCTGCATACTGATCAATAGTTGGTACAGTGTCACTTCCCGGAAGGTATGAACCTTTCAAAGTATTTTTTGATGCAAACCCTCCACCCATGTCAATGTATTGAATGGTTCTGCCGAACTTTTTCTTGATGCCCAAAGCCAGATCAGAAAGTTTGTAAGCAGCCGTTGCATAAGCTTGTGGCGACAACATAAATGTTCCGATATGACAGTGGACACCAATCAATTCTAAACGGTCACCCAAAATAATTTTATTGATGGCATCCCACGCTTGCCCGTTTTCATAGTTGAATCCGAAACGATCCCACATTGGATAGATACCGGTATCCATGTTCACACGAATGGCAACATTTGGACGTTTATTCATCTCTTCAGCTAATTCTGTTAACCGGTACAACTCATCTAAGTGATCGATATGAATAGGAGAGTTATTAGTAATGGCTGCACGTAAATCTTCATCCCTTTTGTCTGGTCCGTTGAAAATAATTTTGTTACCCGGTACGCCATTGTTAATGGCTTTTTGGTACTCAAAACCCGAAACAACTTCTGCCCACGAACCTTCCTGATGGAATATATTACATACAGCATTGATGTAATTAGTTTTGTAACTCCAGGCAAATTGAACCTTAGGATACCTTGTTTTAAAGGCTCTTACAGCTTCCTTGTATGTTTTGCGAATGGTTTGTTCGCTCAACACAAATACCGGAGAGCCAAACTCGTGGATCAAATCTTTTACCGCAAATCCATCAATATGACTTACCGGAGCATATTCTGTTTTGGTTCCGAATTTGTTCATCAAACCGGTGTTGATGCGCTGAATTAACGGACGTTCATATAATTGCTTTTTCATAATTTTTGAGTGAAATAATGTTGAGTAATAGGCTTATTATAATTCTCCCATTTGGGAAATGGTTTCAAATTCTTTCAGATCTACAATCTGATCATATGAGTAGCGCACAAACATTTTACCTGATTCATAGGATTCAAACGGTTTTACATCCTCTCCCAAAGCCATTTGTACCAGTGCTTCCGGATGATTTTGTCCGGCACCAACTGCAAGGTATACCCACGCAGGAAAACGTGGATTGATCTCAATCAGGTAATATTCGTTTTTATCAGTGCGGATCATTTCCAATTCAAATCCGCCACGCCATTTATTTCCTTTCACCATCTTTTTCGCAATGTCCATCAAGCGCGGATCTTCAAGAGCTACACCTGCCCATGCTTTACCTTTATCCGTAATATATGTTTTGCGCATCGGTACGGCACCTATTAAATTTCCTTTTCCATCGCCTATACCCGTGAGGTTTACTTCAGTGCCTTGTGTGTATTGTTGAATGATAATAGGTAATCCCCATTTACCACTTATCTTGTTAAAATAGCCCATTGCCTGATCGGGTGAGTAAGCAACGGATGCATCATAGAATTTTCCTTTCACCACCAACGGATATCCAAATTCATATGCCAGAGAATGAATTTCAGCCATACTGTTAATCATTTTGCTTTTAGGAACATGGATATGGTATTTGGTTCCGAACTCCGACAATGCCCATTTATGACGCTCTTCAAATTGTTCAAGCGTTGGTAGAAAGGAATGAATTCCCATTTTTTTCAACGTGTCCTGAAGTTTGATAAAGTTGAATAACTCAGCATCGAAGTTGGGAATGATTACATCAATTTTTTCCTGATGATGAATGTATTCCAAACGTGTAAGTAAACTTTGTTGTCCCGCAGAGGGTAAAGGAATCTGGTAGGTTTTGTCTACCAGGTCGTGCATGTATATACCAGGTTCAAGTGCATCGTAGGAAAGTCCTATGGTGCGTACCTCAAATTTAGTACTGTCCTTAAGTGCGCGTATAACAGGAATACCGGGTCCGGGACTGTCGATATTATTTAATCCCGTTACAGCGATGGTAAGTTTACGCTTGCTCATGGTATTCAGTCAGGTTGAATTGCTCAATCATTTTCATGAAATCATACAAGTCTTTTTCGATGGTTTCTGAATCGGTTTGGTACTCCGCCAGCATTCTTTTTTTGATATCGTCTTCCGATTTCCCATCTTTAAAATCCTTGAGAATAGCCAACCCTATTGGGTTTACCGAGAATGAATCACCGGTCGAAGGATTAAACACGAATCCCGTGTCGCTCAGGGCGAGGTTCTTTAAAATTTTCATAATTTGAGTAGTTATGGTGTTAAATGAAGGTGGTGTTGTACTATGGCAGCGGTATGTTTTGATGAGGTCCGTGTTCGCCATCGTGTGGTTCGTGAGGCCCACCCGGACGAGGAGGTCGCATCACCATGCGCATTACCTGATCTATGATAACATCAAAGTGTTGTTGTTGCTCTTCATTGCAAATAGCACGTACTTTTCTAAAATGTTCAAAAGTAATACGCTCTAGTCTTTCTTCACTTTGCATGATTTTGGCAATATGCAAATACGTTTGTGTGGTATCCGGATTCGGACTTTTCAGCAAATCATACATGACATCTTTTTCATCTCTGATTTGTTCTTGCAATTCACGCATTTGTTCAAAATGGTCCTTACGTAATTCTTCAAATACTTTTTGTTGTTCCTCATCCAAATCAAGTTTACTGATGATAAACTCTTTAGGGCTTGGAGGGGGAGGAGGCATCATTCCAAGGCTATGCGGGTCAATTAATTTCCATATTCCGGCTATGGTTGCAATGTTAATCAACAACAGCAATACAACGAGGGTGGTTAATAATTTTATCTTATCAATTTTCATGACAGTAGGGATTAATACATGTAACTGTTTGTGTTTTCAAAACCAAAATATTCCTGTGCCATACGCTGCAGTTCCATTTCTTCATTCATAGGATGTGGTTTCTGTTGTTTTTTTAGTGTTTTTACGGAAATCACATTAAGTGAAGCCACCAATACAACGGCTAATGCAAACTGAATAATAGCCTTACCCGTATAATAAACAGGAGCAGGTAATTGCTGCTTCATTCTTTCCATGATCCGTCCATACAAGAAGGGAGAAGCTTCAGCACGTGTCATTCCGTCAAGGCTATTGAGCGTTTCGTTAATGATATGTTCGTTTGTGTTTGTCATGGTTTACAGTGTTAGAAGAAAGGAGAGCAACGAACTTGCGCCCCCTTGTATATTTTTTTTGTAATATGCTGAAAGTAAGCTTCTTAAATTATCGTTAGCTCGAAACAATAATGACTCTACGGAGGATACGGAAGTTCCCATTGAAGCTGCGACTTCGGCATAGGAAAGGCCCTCAATTTTGGCCAAAGTATAAGCCAGTTGTTGTTTCTCCGGGAGTTTTTGAAGGGCAAAGAATAATACCTTACTGTGTTCTTTATGCTCCATTAATATACCCGGATGGTCGAAATGAGGTTTGTCGTGCCGGAGGTCGTTATCATCCCCAAACAAGGAAGATAAAAAGGCAAACCGCTTTTGGGCTTTGGTCCTTTTAAGATGATCAGTACACTTGCTTACAGTTACTTTATAAATCCATGTACTCAGCGAGGAATCCTGTCGGAAATTTTTCACCGAACGATACACTTCCACAAATACTTCCTGTGTAATATCTTCTGCATCCTCCTGATGTTGTAATACACTCAATGCTGTATTGTATATACGATCCGAAAAACGGGTAAACAGCTCCTTAAAAGCCTCTTCCCGGCCTTCACATAATGCAGCTATGAGTTCGTTTTCTTCCAATGGTGTTCAATATACGTTTCATTGCACAAAACGCATTTATATTTATGTTCAACTGCAATTAAGGCGGTTCGGATGACGAAAATGATTAATTCTACATTAAATTATCAAAAGAAAATGCGGATTGCGGAGTGAGCAAAAATGCGGAATTGTTACCACAGAGGGAATTCATCCAACTTCGAACCTCCAACCTGCAATAAATAACTCAACAACCAATTAACACATTAACATACTCAACGTTTGAGGTTTTTTTCATACAAAGCTATCCAATCTTTCACAGTCATCTTTTGCATGAGCTCACCAATCAGTTCAAAGGGGATCTGATCAAATTTTTTAAAACGAATGCAGCTCTTACCCATATCCAGTTTGGTTTTGCAGTGTTTGGGATATTCTTCTACAAACCATTTCAGCAATTCGGGATTAGCGTAAATGCCCATATGGTAAAGTGCAATAAAATTCTTTTGGGATGCAATTCCTGCAAATGGAAGTGGATCCGTAGGGGTACAATGATATCCGGCCGGATAAATAGAGTGAGGCACCGAATAACCCATCATTCCATATCCCACTCCTTCCGAAAATCCTTTGGGAATATTTTTGAGAATAGTATCCCGAAGCTTTACCATTGGAATGATTCTGTCCTCCGGAAGTTGATTCAAATAGTCTTCCACATCTTTGGCCTTGTATTGCATGGTGTTTGGATTTAATCGAAGACGAAATTAAGTGATTGGTTGATAAAGTTGGTATGTGATTAGTTAATAGGTTAAGTATGTTAATTGTGTAGTTTAATTGGTACTAGAATTGGGGGCTGAGCGGTCCGATAGTTATCGGACGAAGCCACAAAAAAACGCCTTCCGTTTCCGAAAGGCGTTTCCAATATTTAGATATTATATCTGATTACAATTTACCGGCAACGGCTTGTTGTACCAAATCAGCAGCTTCTTTTAATACGATAGCTGAATATACTTTCAATCCGCTTTCGTCAATCAGTTTTTTACCTTCTTCAGCATTGGTACCTTGTAA
>JAZKGH010000017.1:0-2336 GCA_040386055.1 Bacteroidota bacterium | reverse complement strand
CTATTGTAAAGGTGAGTTCAGTAACGGAGCCAAACATAATTTGCAAAGTTCATATATACACCTTCCCACACTTCGTTTTCAACTTGGAACCGGACAAGTAGAAGGATCTCTTGAACTGAGTGATTTTACCAATCCACATATCAATCTCGCCTTAAAAGGCAATTCATCACTCTCCGATTTAATTGGATTTACCCAAAGCAACTGGATTGAAGAAGCTGATGGAACAATACAGTTTGACATTGCCGTAAATGGAAACCTGAATAACCTTAAAAGCAAACAAGGATTTTTAGATACAGAAACCAAAGGCCATATATCACTGGATGCAACGGATATTGTTTTCAAAAAAGGAAACAAATCCATTGAACGTATTCAAACTGATTTCAGCCTTGAGGGAAAAGATTTAACCATCAATCAATTTAAGGCAAGCATTGATAAATCCGATATTGTAATTAGTGGCACTCTGAAAAACATTGTGCCTTATTTACTGTCTGAAAAACAACCACTCGTTGCCGACATTTCGTACAAATCGGATTACATGAATCTTGAACATGTTATTCTGCCTATTCCCGCGGCACCCAATACCAACAGTACTTTCGCTTTACCCGAAAATATCTCCGTAAATGCCCAAGTAACAATTGCAGAACTGGTGTTCCATGAGTTTCAAGCCAGCCGGATTAATGGTTCTATTCACTGGAAAGGGAAAACCATTGAAACACCCGGAATACAAGCTGAGACCATGAAGGGGAAAATGGTATTAAGAGGAACTATATCTAATACGGCCAATGGTAATTTTCTTATAGCATCGTCCATTGAATGTAAACAAACCGATATGTTTGAGTTGTTTCACCAGTGCAATAACTTAGGACAAACAGCTATTACCGATAAGCATATTCGTGGTGTATTGAATGCCACCATTGATATGGCAGGCGAATGGGACAGCAAAATGGTTTGCAACCTTGATAAATTAAAAGCATCAGGTGTTATTCATATTACCAATGGTCAACTCATCAACTATGAACCATTGGAAGCGCTTTCTAAATATGTTAATGTTGAAGACTTGCGGAATCTTCGTTTTGCCGACCTTAAAAACAATATTGAAATCAGTAACCGAACCATTCGCATTCCTTCCATGGACGTAATGAACAATGCCCTAAACCTGAATATTGCCGGTGTGCATACTTTCGACAATGTTATGGATTATCACTTACGCATTAAGTTAAGTGAGTTATTGGCTAAAAAGCGTAAAGCTAAAACCAATGAATTTAACGAAGAAGAAACTGCAGATGGTATCTTTCTTTACCTAAGTATGAAAGGACCTGCCGATAACCTGAAATTCAGTTATGATAAAAAAGGAGCACGGGAGCAGTTGAAGGAAAATCTTAAAAAGGAAAGTGAAGCCGCCAAAAATATCTGGAAAAAAGAACTGGGTTTAGATACAGATGAAACCATCAAAGAGAAAAAAACAGATACTGATGAACTTGAGTTTGAACAAGAATAATCATCACTCAAGTAACAAGCGGTAGTCGATGTTGTCTATTCTTTTTATAAGGATTTTTTTGTCCTTTGCCTTTTTGACCTGATGGCTAACAATGGCATATCCACCTACACCTATTCCCGCCCCGATAATAGCAACAACTACACCTAAAGGAGGATATACTACCGCAATAACTAATCCTGAAATTGCATAGACAGCTCCGGTCAAAATCATATATGAACCCAGTATCATCAATAGAACGCGACCAACAGTATAGCTTCCTCCTCCCGCTTTCGTCACAGCAAAAATATTAGCCAATTTCACCTTGAGTGTATCATTTAGGGTAAATCCATCCCGTTGGAAGGATGTGATCGAACCTTTGTATGTACGCATGGAATCATCCTTTAACATCAATTCTATGTCATCACCAATATCATACGAGTTATAACTCCCGTTTTGAATATCATTTAAATAAAGCTTTTGTGCGTGTACCGATGCACTAACAATGAGCATTAAAATAAGTAGTATTTGTTTCATCAGCTTAAATATTTAGCAACTATGGGCATCCTGCGTCCCGGCCCAAATGCTTTTGACGAAATTCGCAATACTGGCGGAGCCTGTAATCGTTTCCATTCATTCATGTTTACCATACGCAATACTTTTTTCACCGTTATATCATCATAACCGGCTGCAATGATTTCATGCGGGCCCCTTCGTTCTTCAATATACAACGCCAAGATCTGATCTAGCAAATCATACTCCGGTAAAGAATCTGAATCCTTTTGATCGGGTCTTAATTCTGCTGATGGGGCTTTGGCAATAATGTTCTCTGGGATTACTTCACCGTTGCGGTTGATGTAAC
>JAZKGH010000016.1:0-5111 GCA_040386055.1 Bacteroidota bacterium | reverse complement strand
GTAAATGGAACAACAATCCAAATAACTATGATGTAAGTATATTTGACGGATTTTATGCTAAATCTTCAGTAGTTGGAATCACTGCTAACCAAACAATTGATGGCAACACAATTACCATCAATGCTAAAGTAAAACCGGTTGCAGCTTTACCGGGTAATTACAAAATTCATTTTGCCGTGTTGGAAAAAACAACCAAACGTAATGTAAAATCTAACGGTGAAACAGAATTCTACTGGGTAATGAAAAAAATGTTGCCGGATGCAAATGGTTCAGCCATTACGTTCTCAAGCGATGCTGAGCAATCAATTTCTAAATCATATACTTTCCCGGGTGGATTCAGATTACCTACAAGTGCTGTAACAAGTCAAGGTGCTTATAATGGTATCAATCTGGCAACCGAAAATACTGTTGAAGAAATGCCTGACTTAATCGGTGTTGTATTTGTACAGGACGAAAGTGATAAAGAAGTATTGCAATCAGAGTGGAGTGGTAATCAAGAGTGGGACTACTATGCAGGAACTGTTGAAACTGCAGTTGGTGCTACCGGTGTAACTATTTACCCTAACCCTGCACAAACTACTTTCACTATCAATGCTACTGAAGTAGAAGGTTTAGCTGCTGTTAGAGTATTGGATATTACAGGTAAAGAAGTAATGACAGCTAACGCTAAAGGTGGAATGGAAACAGCTTTGGATGTTAGTGCATTAAACAACGGAATTTATTTCGTACATATCACTGTTAACGGATCAACTGCTGTTCAAAAATTGAACATCAGCAAATAATTCGATAAACAGAATCATTTATAAAAAGGTCCTGCACTTAGTTGTGCAGGACCTTTTTTTGTTGAATGGATAGTCAGTCACTTCGAGTAGCGTGTGGAACTAATGCGTTGGGGCGTATCGAGAAGAGACCGAATGATAGCAAGAATATTCAATGATAAGCTTTGTGCTCTACAACCGTTCTCTACACAACTACTTTTACGCAACCCAAACCGATAACCGTTTTAACATATTAACTTTATCAACCCATAACGAGGCAACAAAAAAGCACTTACCAGAAATGGTAAGTGCTTTTGAAATAAGGTTTAAGGTGAAATTATTTCTTAACGATCTTTTGCGTGAACGTTTCACCATTATAGCTTACCCTTACAAAATAAATTCCATCAGGCATTTCGGAGGTATTTATATGGATAGTGCTTGAACCTGCTTGCAATTGTTCTGTTGAAGTATGGTGTGTTTTACCAATTATATCCATGATGGTTACTGTTGCAGAAGCTGTAGTGGTTGCATTCAAAGAAATGTTCAGGTCGCTGTTGAATGGATTTGGAAGAGTAGATTCAATACCTGCTTTACTCATTACAGAAACAATCGTAGAGTAATTCGCTTTCCCATCAAAATCAACTTGTTTCAAACGGTAGTAAATAGTTTGCGTTGTTGCGGCATCATTATCAGCAAAACGATAATGAACAGTTTTGTTGCTGTTGCCGGCTCCTTTTATATTGCCAATCGTTTCAAAGTTTTTACCATCAACACTGCGTTGAATATCGAAATGGCTGTTATTCGTTTCACTTGCTGTTGACCAATTCAATTGGATATTATCGGATGCTAATGGTGTTGCCGAAAATGATTTCCAAAGAACAGGTAAAGGTGCATCTGTTGAAGCAATAGTTAAAGCGGTAGCTCCTGTTAAAGGGTTCACTGTATTAGTTGAACCCCAATTTCCATTTACCGATGTATTTGCATTTACAATGGCTCCTGTGGTAAAGGAACGTTGCTCAATGCGTTTTACCCCATTTACAAGTGTATTTGGAATGATGGTTCCCCATGCACCCGAAACAGCTTGTACGTTCGTGGTATAAAAAGGAACAGTGCTTGCTATTGTCACGCCACTGTTTTCTACAAAACAAGTGGCAAGGGGGCGCCCCGTTCCGGTAGTGTTGTCATATAGTAGAACAATATTTTTATCTGTAGCAGAAGAGTTTCCACGAATACCTGATCCGTTGTTTACACCTGCAACTGTATTGAAAGTTAATACCTGAATTGAGTCTGTTGCAACAAAGCGTGAGTTTGCTATACCTCTTTTACTACCTGCACTATCCAATACGATACTTGGGTATACATAATTACCTGCAGTAAAGCGTGCATTACCGGTATTTACAATGGCAAACCAACCAGTATAGTTTCCACCGGCATCGGTGGTTAAAGAGTCATAGTTATTTGCGGATGCTAAACTGGCTCCTGTGGTATAGATGAAACTAGTAGTGCGTGGGAACAAAGGATTTCCTGCACCTGAATTGGTTGTTCCAAAATCTGTTGCCAACGCTAAGTTGGTATAAAAGCGATATACGGTGTTTGGAGCCAGATTCGAGAGGGTTGCTCTAACCACAACAGGTAAACGCGTTGATGTACCGGATGACATTACCTTAGGTACAATAGTGCAGGTGAAGTTTGATTGGGTAAGGAGTTGTGCATTGCTTACGTTTAGCAAGGTTAATGCAGATAACAAAGAGAGTATTATTTTTTTCATCGCATGATTAGTTGATGTTCAAAGGTTGACTCGCTATGTTTTGAAAACATTTGGTGAACCTTAAATAAACATGAACTTAATCTTACGGAAATGTATGGCTGTTGGCTTTTTGCCTTTGGCTGTTAGCGGTAGTCACTTCGAGTAGCGCGTGGAGGAAATGTGTTGGGGCGTATCGAGAAGAGATAGAATGATAGAAGAATGTTCAATGGTAATCATTGTACACACGATACCCGTTCTCGATACAAATCCTTTCACGCAGCCTACCCTCCCGATAGCTATCGGGATACTCGAACTGACTGTAAACAAAAAAGCACTTACCATTGCTGATAAGTGCTTTTGAATAAGGTTTTATAGGTTGTTATTTCTTAACAATCTTTTGCGTAAAGGTTTCACCATTATAGCTTACACGTACAAAATAAATTCCATCAGGTAATTCTGCAGTGTTGATATCGATACTGTTTGTACCGGCCTGTAATTGCTCTGTGGAAGTATGATGTGTTTTACCAATCATATCCATGATGATTACAGTTGCAGTAGTTGCAGAAGGAGCATTTACATTAATGTTTAAATCAGTGCTGAATGGATTAGGAAGGGTAGATCCGATACCTGCTTTTCCGGTAGTATTGGTTACAGAAACAGTTCTGGAGTAATCCGCTTTTCCATCAAAATCAACTTGTTTTAAGCGGTAGTAAGTAGTTCTGGAAGTGGTAGCATCTTTATCTGTAAAACTATAATTTACCGTTCTGCTGCTGTTTCCGGTTCCTTTAACTCTACCAATAGTTTCAAAGTTTCTGTTATCAGTACTGCGTTGAATTTCGAAATGGCTGTTATTGGTTTCGCTGGCTGTTGACCATCTTAAGATAGAAGCATCTGCACTTTTTGTTGCTGTGAATGATTTCCATGTTACTGGTAGCGCTCCTAAAGCCCAAGCAGTGCCAATTCTGATTCCGTCAATTTCTGCATTAGGAGTTCCCAAACCAGCACTTGACCCTTGACGTAATGCAATAGATGAAATTCTAGCAGGATCAGCGGTACTAACATTAGTAGCAACAGCCAAAGCTGTAGGTTCACTACCGCCCAAGGTAGGGTTCACCCATAATGATGTTTGATCATTTGTTACTCCAGCAACAAATGAATATTTTAAAACGACCAACTGAGTAGTATTTAAGGCATAATCAGCAGGAGCCCAAACTGTAATTCCGGTTGAAGAATGACGAATTCCTAAATTATAGGTATTCCCCACAGCACCTCTTCTTATAGATACCCTTGAAAAAAAAGTAGTGTTATTGGTCGCTAGATTTACAAAATAGTCTCCATTCGCACTTGAATTAATATTTAGAAAAGCTGTATCCAAAACATTTAACAAAAATGATACATATATATCCCCCCCCGTTACTAGGGTAAAACTCATACTATCATCTTCCGCTGAAGCAGTTGTCGCTGTCAATCGAACTTTATTTCCGACAGAGCTTGCATATCCGGTATAAGTTAATGAGCCCGCAATAACAGGAATAAATACTCCCGTTCCGCTAAAACTCTTCCATACCCCACCACTTACATTGGCTCCGGCCGCATTATCTGTTAGCTGACCAGCTGTATAATTGAAATTCTCTTGTGATAAAAGTTGCGCATTTGCTGCAAGAGTAAAAGCAATCAGCGATAAGGTGTAAAATATTCTTTTCATAAGTTCTTTATAATATTCCAAAAGTATAGTGTAATCTGTTAACAACCAAATGCTGTGAGTAAGTTACACAAGAATTAATTAATTATTAATATCTAGACTTAAAACTTAATCGCTACACCCAGTACAATATGGCGTTGGGGCATATACCGTGCCGGGTTGGTGGGCGGTGGTCCCTGTACCCCTTGTTTCGGGTTATTATAACGGGGATCCACCCATGAATCGGGTACATTGTCGCCTGTTTTATAGGCTTTACCGGTTACAGGGTTCACAATACTGGTGTTCAGGTTATCGAACAAATTGGTAATTTGAAGGTTGGCACTCAGCTTGCAGCCTTTGAAGTTCCACCATTTGGTAATGGTTAAATCGGTCCAAAACCAGTATTCACCCAGCTTATTCCAACGGTCATTAGGATCGGTACTTTGTACAAAGATGGGGCGCCCTGTATTGGCATCTGTATAAGAGTATTTGTATTGCGTATAGCGAATACCCGAGCGTGTAACTGTCTCCACATAAAAGCTCCATTTGTTTAAGAACTTGCTTCCCAACAAACCTTCTTTACGATCAAGTTTAAACACGTGATTGCTTTTAAAATCAATAGGACAATCCCATGGCAAATAATATTCTTTGGTATCTTCAACAGCACCTGTGGCAATAATTTCTTTTACTTTTTCATTGGCACTTGAACTTTGTCCGGTAGTTACCATATAGGTAAACGAAGCCTGACCATTGTACCAGTTACCAATCCGTTTAATATAACCGAATTCAATTCCGCGGGTACGTGCATAATCACTGTTGATGCGTATCGTGCGCGGAATTTCGCGGCCCGTTGCATCTTTAATCAACAAAGAAGTGGTAGTGATAAAATCATATTTATCTTTCCAGAAGGCTGAGAAGGTAAAAG
>JAZKGH010000015.1:0-8968 GCA_040386055.1 Bacteroidota bacterium | reverse complement strand
GGTTCGGGTAGTGTGATCCATGCATTGCATGGCGAACAAGACATCCGTAAAATGGGTGGATTGAAAAAATTGATCCCTATCACCTACCTCACGTTTATCATTGCTTCATTTGCCATTTCAGGATTTCCATTATTATCAGGCTTCTTTTCTAAAGATGAAATTCTGGCACATGCTTTCGAACAAAACAAGCTGGTATGGGGAATCCTTTCTATCAGTTCAATGATCACCGCTTTTTATATGTTCCGTTTGGTATACCTTACATTCTTTGGAACATTCCGCGGTACCGATGAAACTAAAAAGCATATTCACGAATCACCGCTCACCATTACCATTCCTTTAATCGTATTGTGTTTGTTATCTGTGGTTGGTGGTGTGTTAGGTTTACCTTCTGTATTCCATGCAACACATCTATTCGGCACTTACCTCTCATCTGTTACTGAACCATCCAAAGCATTTTTACATGAGCATGAAGCCTTATCACACAGCAGTGAGATTATGTTAATGTCATTTGCAGGATTAGCTGCGATTGCTGCCATCGTATTTGCATACCAAAAATATGTTAAGAAGGGTGAACAGCCTGTTGATGAAGCAAGCTTAACCGGATTGAACAAATGGATCTCAAATAAATTCTATGTAGATGAGTTGTATGATAAAGTAGTGGTGAAACCGATGCTTGTATTATCCGACCTGTTTATGGTAGTGGTAGATAAATTGATTATTGACCTTGCAGTAAATGCAGTAGCCTGGGCTGTTGGATTAACAGGTCGCGCTACACGATTGATCCAAACCGGAAACACCGGCTTCTACATCTTCGCAATGGTTTTAAGTATGGTTGTATTATTTGTAATCAGGTTGCTCGCATAATATCATGATAATAACATTACTCCTTTTAGGTTTCCCTTTAGTCGCATCATTATTGGTGCTGGCAGCAGGTCATAAATTTGCTTCCAAACTGGCATTGGTATTATCCGTTGTGCAATTAGGCATTACAGGTTATGCTTATTGTTTATATAAGCAACAAGGTGCCGAAGCATTCTACTTCTTCCATGAGTGGATCAGCAATCCTAAGATCAGCTTCCATCTGGGATTGGATGGATTGAGCTTACTCATGGTTGCTCTAACCAACTTCCTTACACCTTTGATCATCCTTTCGGCATTCAACAGAAAGGTTGAACGTGCTGCAGGCTATTTCTCTTTGATATTGTTAATGCAGTTTGCATTGAATGGTGTGTTCATGGCCATGGATGGTATGTTGTATTACATCTTCTGGGAGTTGGCATTGATTCCGATCTACTTTATTGCCTTACGCTGGGGCGGACCAAACCGTGTTCCGGTTACGTTGAAATTTTTCATCTACACCTTAGCAGGTAGTTTATTGATGTTGTTCGGATTTATCATGTTGTACTGGTACAATCCAAACCAATCATTTGATATCCGCGATTTATACAATGCTGCTATTTGCTCGTGCAAACAAGGTTGGTTGTTCTGGACATTCTTCTTAGCATTCGCTATCAAAATTCCAATTGTACCTTTCCACACATGGCAAGCTGATACTTACAAGGAAGCACCAACACAAGGAACCATGTTGCTTTCAGGTATCATGTTGAAGATGGGAACGTATAGTTTGTTGCGCTGGTTATTGCCTATCCTGCCTGCCGGTGTTGCGGAGTGGGGACCTTTAGCCATTACCTTATGTGTTATCGGAATTGTATATGCATCGGTAATTGCCATCATGCAACAAGATCTGAAAAAACTCCTGGCCTACTCTTCTGTAGCCCACGTTGGGTTGATCAGTGCCGGTATCTTTGCATTGAACATGCAAGGTTTCCAGGGGAGTGTTGTGCAAATGTTAGCGCATGGTGTAAACGTTGTCGGATTGTTCTTCTGTGCTGATATTATTCTTAACCGTACCAATACATTAAACATAAACAGCTTAGGCGGAATAAGAAACCTCGCTCCTAAGTTCAATACATTATTTATGATCGTGGTATTGGGCAGTGTAGCGTTGCCGCTTACCAACGGATTCATCGGTGAATTTTTATTATTGTTTGGTGTATACGAATACAATACGTGGTTATCGGTATTTGCAGGGTTAACCATCATCCTGGGTGCTGTATATATGTTACGCATGTTCCAACGCACCATGCTGGGCAACGTAAATGAAAACATCACCACCTTCCCTGATCTGATGTGGAACGAAAAAATTGTATTGGGTGTGATCGCAGCCGTTATTATCCTGCTGGGTATCTATCCTAAACCAATATTTGATATTGCCGAGCCTGCCTTGCAATTGATCCTGGATAAATCAATCATTAAATAAGCCTAGTACGAAACATGAATACTTTAATCTATACATCTTGCCTTGGTTTGTTCTGCTTATTGGCTGAGATCTTCAACCTGCGTAAACTATTGATTCCTGCAGTGGTGATTGCCATCACGGCCATCTTCGGTGTAAACTACATGGAATGGAACCAGGGCGGTAGCTTTTACAGCGACATGGTGCGTATCGATCATTTCTCCGTTGCATTCAGTGCATTGGTTCTGGTGATTGGCTTGTTGATCTTTGTGATGACAGCCGACTACTACAAAAACGAACAAAATCATATCAGTGACTATTTAGCGATCCTCATCTTTACACTTTGCGGTGCGTTGGTTATGTTATCATACGCTAACATGGCAATGTTGTTCTTAGGAATTGAGATCCTTTCTATCTCTTTATACATCATGGCGGGTAGCAAACGTTTTGATACACGTTCAAATGAAGCTGGTTTCAAATACTTCTTAATGGGAGCCTTTGCTTCAGGATTCTTATTGTTCGGTATTGCCTTGATCTACGGTGTAACAAACAGTTTCAACCTGCAAAAAATTGGTGAGTATGTAATGAACCATGATGCTCACACGATCAGCCCGTTGTTTTACATCGGTATGATGTTAATGCTGGTAGCGATGTTGTTTAAGGTAGCTGCAGCTCCTTTCCACTTCTGGAGTCCTGACGTATACGAAGGCTCTCCTGCGTTGATCACAGCGTTCATGAGTACGTTGGTGAAGATCGCAGCTTTCGGTGCTTTATATCGCCTGTTTGCTACCTGCTTCCTGGGAACCTTAACCTATGTTGAATCTACATTAGTAATTGCTGCTGTGGCTTCACTGGCTATCGGTAACTTCACTGCCTTACACCAAACCAATTTCAAACGACTGATGGCTTACTCGGGTATTTCACATGCCGGTTATATGTTATTAGGTGTGATCAGTTTGTATGTAGGAACGGCTTCTGCCCTGTTCTACTATTCTGCAGGGTATGCGTTTGCAACCATTGGTGCATTTGCAGTTGCCATTCCGGTATTCCACGCTATGCAAAATGAAGGAATTGATACCTTTAATGGTTTGGGTAAAAAGAGTCCGCTGCTTGCAGCGTTATTAACCATGAGCATGCTTTCACTGGCAGGCATTCCTCCGTTCTCGGGATTCCTGGGTAAATATTATATCTTCAGTAAAGCCATCCAGGGCGGACACATGACTTTGACTCTTGTAGCGGTTGTGGCTTCGATGATTGGTGCTTACTACTACTTAAAAGTGGTGTTGGCAATGTATACCAAAGATGGCAACGATACCGAAATTGAAGTATCTCCGGTGTATGTGATGGTGGCAGTGTTTTGTGTGACGATGAGTTTGGTGCTGGGATTGTTCCCGGATGTGCTGATGAATCTCATTTAAAAACAAATTCGAATATTCAATTTCGAAATAAAATCTAAAATTAAATATATAAATACGAACGCCATTCATTGATTTGAGTGGCGTTTTTTTGTTCTCACAAAGAACCGCAGAGCTCACAGAGAAAGAACGCAGAGTCATGCAGCGTGTATCTCTGCGTGCATTTCCTCAGTGCTCCTCTACGGTTCGATACTTCCCTATCCAACATCTAATTTCCAACCGCTGTCATCTAACGTCCATCTTCCTTTTTAGTAAATTTTTAAGACCACCGCTATCTCACTTTGGTTATCTTCGATTTTGTTACTCCTTATCCTACTCAACTATGAAAAAACTACTCATTACCTTGTGCATCTATGCTTTTATCCCTACTGTATTTGGTCAGGGCATTTCTGTGAAGATGGCGGCAAATAATCCTTCACCCCGCGACTCTGCAACAAGAAGTAAGCTCTTAAGCAGTCTCAATGGTTTATTAAATTGTGAAGGCATTGAAAACAACCCTTTTGTTGTAAGTGAGTATGCACTGGAAACATCCATCCTGCTGGATGAAATGCACAACCTTGGATACAGTGGTAAATATCACGATTCATCCTTTTATAAATGTTCCGTTATCAATTACAGTAAATTATCCGACAGCACGGGTATTGTACAGCTTTCGTTTGCAAGTTCCATTCATGATACAACATTATTGAGAGGTGTATTTACCTTATCTGCGCAACAAACTCCTCAACAGTTTTTGTTTTATGTGCCATTGAAAGAGCAAACCCAATTGTGGCGAAAAACACAACTTGATAATGTGACCATCTACTATAAAAAAGACTTCAACAAAAAAAATGCAAAACTGTATTTTCAAACTATTGCCCGGTATGATGCAAAACTGAAAGTACCCAAAGCTACTATGATGTATTACTGTTGCGATCATTTTACCGAAGCACTTAAACTTTCGGGTATCGATTACAAATCTGATTATGCAGGCTACGCAAGAAATGGTTTATCCGTAAAAATCGGCACCCGTCAACTAACGGTCAATGGCGCTTACACGGCTAATTTCAATGCATTCGATCCGCATGATCTATGGCATGCACGTCTTCATAATGTAGTATCGACTACTATTATTAACAGACCTGTGGATGAAGGAACAGCATACTTATACGGAGGAAGCTGGGGACTTACATGGGAGGAGATCCTGCAACGTTTTAAAACATACGCAGCTGCTCACCCCGATGCAAATTGGCTGGCTCTATACAATGAAAGTAAGAATTTTGATGACAAGGCTAAATTTCCGTTGAATGTCGATTTTGCGATCAACGCTTTACTGGTTCAGAAAATAGAGAACACAAAAGGATTTCCGGCTGTATTGGAGTTAGTAAGTTGTGGCAACAAACAGGAAAACAATCTTAATTATTTTACAGCACTCGAAAAAATTACAGGTATCCAACAAGAGCAGTTTAATACTGCTGTGTGGGAATTAATTCGGACTAATTAACCCACTTCAACATTCTATTATTTACAGTTAATCAATGATTTAGCTAATTAAACAGCTGCTCTTTTACGAATAAATGATACAATAATTATATAAGAATCGTTCATATTGGTGCAATAATTGCCTTGTAAATAGATACTAAAATTTGGTATTCTAATTACATAAGGATATGAAAACTCAACTGCAATCACTTCGCCCTGTTTTATTCAACCTGATTCTCTCACTTTCCATACCATTAGCCACAAAAGCACAGGTTAATATCAACATCAATTTACAACCCGCGTGGGGACCTGTAGGATACGATTATGTAGAGTATTACTATCTGCCCGAATACGAAGTATATTATTATGTGCCAAGTCACCGGTTTGTATACCTTGACGGAGGTCGGTGGGTATTTGGTGCCTCCTTACCTTCACGTTACGGGATAATTGATTATTACTCTACGTACAAGGTGGTGATTAATAAACCCAGAGCTTACCATGGTTTTTACAATCACAGGGTACACTATGCAAAATACAAACATGGCGGACATTCACAAATTATAATTCGTGATGACCATTCACCTAAGTATTCACGTCCATATGGCGGACGTAACCAACGTATTCAGGGTAATCAACCTCAAAGCCGGCCAAGAAGCAATAGTCCTCAGGGGAACCAGCAAAAAGGTGGCGGGCGTGGAAATGGCGGGCGCAAACATTAGAGGAAATGCGGAGTACGATCCCGATGGGTTTCGATCAGGATGGATAATGGATAGCGGATTTCCACACAACCGCATTCATTCTTCCACTTGAAAAATTTGGTATTTTAGCTTCGGATCTACATTTCTAATGTTTAAATAAAACTGCCTCTTACTGATTAACAATTGCGATTTTATTTTTATCTTAGTGCGTACTAATCCCAACCTCTATGAAAAAGCATCTTTTATACGCCACCCTTTTTCTTTCCATCGGAGCATGTCAAAAAGAAAAAGTAACTGAAGACACTACTATTCCCGCTTCTAATTCAACAACTGTTGCAGCGGAGTCTTCTATGTCTACTATCAATATCGCTGCCATTAAATCAGCGGGCCAGTCGGAATTGGTCAATCTCAATCTGGCCACAAAAAAGCAGCAATTAACTCCCATTCCTTCCTATGTGATGGGCTCCGTGTTATTTATACCCAATGCACTTTCCATTGGCTATGCAGGTGCTGACTCTGCCTTTCATCTTGTGAATCTCTTAACCGGAAAACCGGTTAAAGATTTCCCTATTCCGGGAGATGGTGTTGTTTCTCAAACGGTAGTAAACACGAAAAGCAATACGCTAATCGGATGGCAACACGATAATCAGGAACATTTTATCGTAACATTTAATCTGGCGACCGGAAATGTCATCGCTAAAAACAGAATTGATGGTGTTAATGATATTAATTCCTGTTCTCATTTTTACCGCCAGGAAACCAATACCTATTACATCATCAGTGGTGATCAAAAATTACTTTCGGTTGATCCGGATAATGGCACCCTTAAAAAGAGTGTGCCTCTTGAATGGATGCTGAACAATGTAGCTTACGATTCAAAACAACATCGGATTATCGGTATCTATTATTCTCCAGAAACTCACAAAAACAATATCGTTACGCTGGATGCCGAAAATGGAATGGTGATCAGTAACACTGAACTACTGGAGCAAAACGACTATTATGGTTGTGTTTCGGAGTATGATGGTATTACCAAAAGCTACCTGATGGTGACAGCCAACAACGAATTATTGTTTGTTGATAACACTACCGGAACAATCAAAAAACGGTTTTCGTTAGATTTCAATATTACAGAGTTTTGTTTTTGGAGGTAATAACCTTCAGATTTTTAACCGCAGCGTTTCGCAGTATAGTTCTTTGCGTCCGCTGCGGTTATTGTAATTTACTCCACACATTCCGCGGATCGTACGATACAATAATTATGTAAGAATCGTTCATTGTAGTGTAACAACTGGCTGGTAATTGGATAGTACGTTTGATCCTATCTAATACACAAGCATATGAACACTCAACTACAATCCATCCATCCGGTTTTATTTACCCTGATCTTCTCGCTTACCCTATGGCTTGCACCAATGGTTGCAAAAGCACAGGTGAGTATTAATATCAACTTACAACCCGCATGGGGACCTGTAGAATATGATTATGTAGAGTATTATTATCTGCCCGAATATGAAGTATATTATGACGTACCACGTCACCAGTTTGTTTACTTTGACGGAGGCCGGTGGTTATTTGGGGTATCATTACCTGCACGTTATGGTGTCATTAATTATTATTCTACTTACAAAGTAGTGATTAATGAACCCAGAGCATACCGGGGCTTTCACCATCACCGGACACAATATGCTCAATACAAACATGGGGGTCATCAACAACACATGATTCGCGATAGCCATTCGCCTAAGTATTCAAAACATCAACGAGTTTCCAATGGTGGACGTAACGAACGCCCTCAGGGGAATCAACCTCAAAGCAGACCTAGGAGCAATAGTCCTCAGGGGAATAGTAATGGAAACGGCAACCAGCAAAAAGGTGGCGGACATGGTGGACGAAAACATTAGAGGAATTTCGGATAGCGGATTTATGATTTCGGATTGGAGGTTAGATATTGGAGGATGGAAATTGAATATCAAATCATTAACTGACTACACTATTAACCTAATTAACCTCCCGAAATTTCGGGGTACGTATCAACAACTAATCCGCCTGCGTTTTTGTATGTACAGAACGCTCCAGATAAGTGTGCTTGATACCAAACCAATAATAACATACCAGGAAGCATAACTCATCAAAAAGGAGAATAACTCAAAGTCAACCTTGTGCGGTCTATCCGTTCCGAATAGTGTAAGCCCATACTTCAGTACAATATAATCTACCATCCCGATACCCAATCCGGCAGCAATCGATACACTTAAACAAAAAGCCAGGATCCTTAGAAACGATACTTGCTGCTTCCACACAGTTGCCTGCAATTGCCCCACCATGATGAATAATACAACGGGTGTGATCAGCAAAATGAGCGTGTACAACCAATCACCCAAAGATGCCACTACAAACTGAAGGAGGAATTTATATGCCACTACGATGCCTACAATTAAAAAAACCGATTTAAGTATTTTTTTCATCTGCTGATTCGTTAAAACGTTTGATAAATGTTACACGTGAGTTGCAATTTGTTTTCCGGTAAATACTCCGGATATGCGTTTTCAATGTATTGTATTCAATAAAAAGTTTGCTGCAGATCTCCTTATTGGCCAGTTTGGTTAACAGCAGTTTGGCCACTTCAACTTCCCTCGCAGATAACTTGTTCCAACATTCTTCCTTTTCCATTAATTCATGGTGTTGCAAATGTGTGTTGAAATATTTGCCAAGCTTAAAAAACACAAGTCCTGCAACAAACGCAGCTACCCATACTCTCATAGATGAATCTATTTGCCAAGGTCGGCTCATGCCGGCATAAGCCAATAATACACCACAAAACACAATCGTAACAAAGGCTTTAAACCATTGATACATCATTGCTTTTTGTGGTGTGCTTAATGAAGGATAATTAGTTACCAATGGTAATTTTTCGAACAATAGTTTCACCATTTGCAAGTGTCATTTCCAGCCATAATGGTTGTACCGTTTGTCCTAATGTTACTTCCGGTTCTTTGGTATTTAATCCCGACACCTGTATATACAGCGTTTGTCCCAATACATTTTTGGCAACAATACTACTAACAACTTCGGGTGCCTGAATAAAAAGCGTTTGA
>JAZKGH010000014.1:0-6948 GCA_040386055.1 Bacteroidota bacterium | reverse complement strand
ACGTTTCAACTTTCAAAAAAATGGTTAAGTTTGCAGTCTTTAAATACTCAATCTACATGACTAAAATAGCTGAACTATTAGGCGATCAGGCCGATTATTTACTTAACCACGAAAGTAAAACAATTAGCAAATCTAATTTACACCTTCCGGGTCCAAATTTCGTAAATGATGTTTTCTTATCAACTAACCGTAATCCGCAAGTGTTGCGTAGTCTAACCGACTTATACAGCCACGGACGTTTGGGTGGAACAGGATATGTTTCTATTTTGCCGGTAGATCAAGGTATTGAGCATAGTGCCGGTGCATCTTTTGCTCCCAATCCAATCTATTTCGATCCTGAGAACATCGTAAAACTGGCAATGGAAGGCGGATGTAACGCTGTTGCTTCTACTTATGGAGTATTGGCCTCAGTAGCACGTAAATACGCTCACAAAATTCCGTTTATCGTTAAATTGAATCACAACGAATTTTTGAGCTACCCTAATAAATTTGACCAGATCATGTTTGGTTCAGTTGAAGAAGCATGGAACATGGGCGCTACAGCTGTAGGTGCTACCATCTATTTCGGTTCGGAAGAAAGCGGTCGTCAGATCCAGGAAGTTGCTGCTGCTTTTGAAAGAGCGCACGAATTAGGTATGGCTACTATCTTGTGGTGCTACACCCGTAACAATGCCTTCAAAAAAGATGGTGTTGATTACCATACTTCTGCTGACTTAACAGGACAAGCTAACCATTTGGGTGTTACCATCCAGGCGGATATCATCAAACAAAAATTACCAACCAACAATGGCGGATACACTGCCTTGAACTTTGGTAAAACACATAACAAAGTATATACTGAACTTTCGTCAAACCACCCTATCGACTTAACACGTTACCAGATTGCAAATTGCTACATGGGACGCCAGGGCCTGATCAATTCAGGTGGAGAGTCAAAAGGTGCTACCGATTTAGCAGAAGCAGTAACTACAGCAGTAATTAACAAACGTGCCGGTGGACAAGGTTTGATCTCAGGTCGTAAAGCATTCCAGAAACCAATGACCGAAGGAGTAGCATTGTTGAATGCTATTCAGGATGTATACTTAGACAATTCAGTAACGATTGCATAATTCAATTTGATGATGAGATGATTTGATGATGAGATACTTTCATCATCAAATTATCAAATCGGCATATTATCACATTAACAACATGAGTTGGTTTAAACGTGTAAAAGAAGGTATTACTACCAGTACTGAAGATAAAAAATCAGTACCTGACGGGTTGTGGCATAAATGTCCGCGTTGCAAAAAAGCAATTCTGGCAAGTGATCACGAGGCAAACTGTTTTGTGTGTCCGAGCTGCAACTATCATGATAAGGTAGGATCGATAGAGTATTTCAATATACTGTTTGACGACAGACAATTTGAAGAGTTGTTTGCTAATATCCTACCTACCGATCCACTTACCTTTACCGATACCAAAGACTATAAGTCGAGGTTGGTTGAGTCGCAAAAGAAATCCGGATTAACGGATGCTATGCGTGTGGCAACAGGTAAGGTAGATGAGATGCCATTGGTAGTGGCGTGTATGGATTTTAATTTTATCGGAGGATCGATGGGATCTGTGATGGGAGAGAAAATAGCACGTGCTATTGATTACGGTCGCAAAAATCGTATTCCGGTAATGGTTGTTTCCAAATCAGGTGGAGCACGTATGATGGAAGCAGCATTTTCATTAATGCAAATGGCTAAAACATCTGCTAAGCTTGCATTGCTGGCTAAAGAAGGTGTTCCATACATTTCATTGTTAACCGATCCGACAACAGGTGGTGTTACGGCATCGTTCGCAATGTTGGGTGATTTTAATATTGCCGAGCCGGAAGCCTTGATTGGTTTTGCAGGCCCACGTGTTATTCGTGAAACTATTGGTAAAGATTTACCGAAAGGATTCCAAAGCTCAGAGTTTTTATTAGAGCATGGATTTGTGGATTTCATCACACCACGTACCGAATTGAAAAGTAAATTGAGTCAACTATTGAGGTTATTGGCTGATCAGCCGAAACCGAAGGTTGAAGTGCAATAAAAGAAAAATAAAAACCCGGTGATGCCGGGTTTTTTCATGCAAATAGAAAAGGGCTTTAAACAATAACGTTTAAAGCCCTTTATGTTACTAGTGGGCCCACTTGGGATCGAACCAAGCACCCCCTGATTATGAGTCAGATGCTCTAACCGACTGAGCTATAGGCCCTCATACAACAATGCAATTGTTATACATTATTAGGGTGGCAAACATATATTTTTGCGGCTTGTTATACAAACATACATGCATAAAATTTCAACAATAATTTTTGACCTTGGAGGGGTGCTATTGGATCTGGATCAGGGAAAAACCTTAAGGGCATTCAGCAGAAAGGGTCTTGATCTGGAAGATGTGAATGAAGCATCACCTATATTTCACGATTTTGAAACAGGAAAAATTTCAGCAGCTGATTTTCGGCACGGGATTAAATCACTGTTTAAAGGTAACATCACAGATGCAGAAATTGATGAAGCATGGAATGCCATGTTACTTGATACCTATGAAGCACGCTTTACAATTCTGGAAAATTTACGCAAACACTTCCGCATTTATTTGTTGAGCAATACCAATAGCATCCATATTGATGCGGTGAGAGAATATCTCCAAAAAACATTCGGTCTGGAACGTTGGGATAATTTGTTCGACAAACAATATCTCTCTTATGAAATGGGATTGCGTAAACCCAATAAAGATATTTACGAATATGTATTAAAAGATATTCAAAAATACCCGCAGGAATGTCTGTTCATTGATGATAGTCTTGCCAATGTAAAAGGTGCTGCATCTGTTGGCATACATACATTGCATGCACAGCATCCGTTAGATCAGGAAATGCTTTCGAATATTAAACAGGTTATATCTTCCTGGAAAAAGCTCCACGATTAAAATGACCGAAGACATCTTTCATCTATTTATATAGCCGCAGATTACGCAAATTCAATTATTATAAATTTGCGTAATCTGCGGCTATAAGCTTTTTATAACAGGGGATTATTGAATAGTATAACGTAATGAGAACCCTCCGCTTTGAATAATAGTAGGGAATGAGTTTGACGTTTTCGGATCTGTTCTTCTGAAGTCATAGAAGATACGCAACATCAATTGTTGACTGATCATATAGTCTATAGTCGGGCGTAACGTATATACGCGTTGTCCCTGAACCGGATCATTTGAGGCGCGGTCGAGGTTTCGGATCTTGGTTACGTTATCTCTGATACCAAAATCGAGACGGAAATTGATATCGCTTTCTAACACCAGCTGACGGCCATTGCTGCGAATAAAGGGTATGGTTAATTTTGTTGTACGGTATCCTGCTCCAATTACCCACTCACTTCCTGTTTGTTCATTCAGCTGACCATTGGTTAAGTTAAAGTTGAGCGTTCTATCACGTTTGTATTCTAAACGCGTGGAAATGTTATTGACAAACGTAATATCAATACCCAAAAACGGACCAAACCGTTCGGTAATCGAAATTTGTCTTATCTGGTATTGTGAAGAGTAATCCCCCGAAGCTCCAAAGTTACCCGTATCACTCAAAATCGTTTGGAAGGATCCGACATTATAAGTTGACGTGTATTGGTGATTGATGGTAATATTGCTTGCGTATTCCTTGACAGCATCAAGTTTTGACAAACCATTGTAGGTTATTTTCCAGTTGGCATCCGGTATCTTAGGGAAGGCTGATAAACTAATACTGTTTGCATCGGTTCCTCCGTAGGCAGCTAAAAATGCGGGTATCAAAACTTCCTGTGAGTTACGGCTATATCCTATTGGATATTTAAGAGAATCAACCAGACCATTTCCCGGTCTATTCGGATCTTGTGCCAAACGATTGGCTATGATCCTGCGATTCTCTTCGAACGTTTCGAACACTTCAGTATTGCCATTGCTTTTTTCTTTAGAGAAGGTGCTGGCCCATGTGTTATAAGTAATAGAATAGGTTCCTGTTACCGAAGGTTGGTTAATATCACTAAAAACTTTAGTGGTATCATCCCATCTGAACAATACGGAAGAATTTATAGTTTGCGTACGTGCAATATTAACATCGATGCGCAAATCTGTAATAGGTTCAAAAGTTGCTCGTCCGGTCAAGTTCTCCTGATAACTGGTGGTATAAAAAGAGGTAATGCGTGAGTCCTGACTTATCCATCCATTGCGTGCGGCACGATTTCTAAAATCAGGATCCTGCGATCCCAAAATAAAGTCGATTCCCGGCCCACCGGAATCAAAGTCCTGACCAACATATTGCGGCTTAGGTTTGAATCCGGGTAAAATAGTTCCTTCTGTTTGTGTATAGGAAATGGAAGCATTTTTCAAACTCATCAGGACCTTCATGGTATATGCCAATACTGGAGGAGTCTTAGCCGGTGTATTGTCTTCTTCTTCTTTCGCAGGTTTCAATGGTTTTCCATCTTTTCCCTTTTTCACGTTCTTAGGGTCTTCCTTTTTGGGAGTAAGTCTGCGAGCCTGACCCGGATTGTTGATGTTGCGAAGGAATGGAATTTTGTTATACAACATCGTAAAGTTAAAGCTAGCATTCCATGCTTGTGCACGAGAGTTGGATACAGTATTCCCCAAACTATCGTTTGCCGGAGGAGCCTGTTTCCACTGGTAAGTAGCCGTGTATGTATACGTAGGTGTGATCCAACTCAGCTGTTGAATTTTATTGATCGGAATATTATAGTTTAAACGTGCTGTTTGATCAAACTGCATTAATCTTCCACCCTTCAGGAAGTTGTTCCAAATGGAATCTTTTTTATCAGGTGTATTTTTATCAATATTACCCAATGGCTCATCAATACGCGCAAATGCTGTGGCATTATAATCAAGTTTCAATCCTTTGGATATATCATACCTGAACTCATAATAACGGGTCATGGTATACATTTTATCATACAGCGGATCAATCACTATTCCCTGATTATCGTTGCTCCGGTTTAGGGTTACACCATAGCGCCTGTCTGTTCCCAAACGCACTCCCCATGATTGCGGTTTGAAATAGAGGTTGAAATCCTTGATTAACGTTAGTTGTTTAGACTTAATTAAACTGCTGAACGGTTCCCATGGTTTTGGATTAAAATTGTAGGAGTAAGAGCTAAGCGTTGTATAATTCTGCTGGAGGTAATACTCCATCGTTTGGTTACGTCTATACGTTTCATTGAAAGAGTATGTGAAGGATAAATTTTCAACATCGTAAACGTGATTTTTTGGGTTTTGGCCCACTTTGTTTTTACGCACGTTGGTGAAATTCAAACTTCGTTTGGCGGTGTAATCGTCAGATGATTGCTTGAGTTTCTCTTGTCGGGCCATATCAGTGGTTGCGTCAATTTCCTTTTGCAACTTTGTATCAGGATTCAACGGATTGTAGTATGGTCTAACAAGGATATTGCCATACGATGCAAACATTGGAATGGAAAGGCCGGAATTTTTCGGGAAGAATTTACCTAACTCAAAACTACTTTGCAGATCATATTGATAGTGGTCGTCAAAATTACGTTCACTCAGTTTTTTATCAATACCTCCAAACCCAACGGTTGATACACTACCCGATAAACGTAAGTTTGCAAAATCAGCGAGCTTAGCCTGCACCATGGCATTGGCAGCCCAGCCACCGCGTTGGTTAAACTCTGTCATGCGCAATTCATTAAACCATACCTCTGTACATTTTGGCAGTCCATCATCAATGCTTCCCGGAATAGCACGGGGGTTACGGATACCAAGCATGGCTACGCGTACATTACTCAGATCCGGTAAACCGATTACAGTATATTTAAACCTTCCCGACTGGCGGTAATAAGGAGCTGTAAAAGGATGATTAGCATTGGTACGTTCAATCTTGGTGTTGATGAACTCTTCCAGATCAATGATCATCTCATTTTCAGATGGCCATATTTGCTCTGGAGTCGCTTGTCCCTGACGGGTCATCGTTAATGGAATTTCAAACTCATAATAGTTATTGGTAAGATCCGTTCCTAAACGAATGAAAGCGGTAACATCTCCATTATTGGTTTGCTCACCCTCAGCATGGATGAACATGCGCAACTTTCCGTACTGACGTAAATCTGTCTTGATGTTTTTGAATACACCACGTGCATCTCCATCTTTTAAATTACATACCAACACAGATAATGATTGTTCATTTTGTTGCACTGCCTGTGGAGAACTGAAATCAATTTCACGTTGAATACCCGGTGGAACAACATAAGGTAATGGTGTACGGAATCTGTTTTTTTCAATGTTTACGGTAGATACCACAAATCTTGTGTCATCTTCCGGATCGCCCGGTTTTGCTTCTTTCCCTGCCTCTAAGTTACCTAAATATTTCCGCCAGTCGGCACGTACCAATTGGAAAGCGCCAAAACGAAGCACTTGTTCATTTTCAAATCCGCGCATGTACAAACGCACAAAGCGAATGGATTTAAAATCGAGAATTTGTCCTACACGTTTTTCATACTCACGTACCGGAATTTTTAACTGATACCAAGTAACAGCTTCCCGCCTTCCATTCTTTAACAGCACATCAGGAGTAACAATACTGTCGGTTACATAATTCTGTCCTACAATTAAGCGTCCTTTATCAATATCAATTTTATACTGATAGTATTCTTCAATATCATTCAACGTGTAATCGCGGTTGATATCTTCATTATCCGGAATATTGGTTGCAGAAGTAGCAAACGATTCAGTTGTTTGTGCTTGAGTTGGAGAGTTGCCCTGGTGTTTATTATATTTTTTATAACGATCCAAAATACTCAATTGAGCCGGGTCATAATCTGCCGTTCCTAAGTAGTAGTGATAGTTGTCAAAGGACGGATCCGTAAATGCATTTTGGTAAGCAGGAGAAGCTACGCCAAACTGAGTAGCTAATTGTGCCAGATAAGAGGATTC
>JAZKGH010000013.1:0-6045 GCA_040386055.1 Bacteroidota bacterium | reverse complement strand
GGAGTACGTTTAAAATTATTGGTATTGACCATTCACGGAGATTACACCTTTGGCATTTACAACGTAGCGTCAGTAGGTGTTGGTCTAAACCTTCAATCAATCGTTCCGTTTAAGTTGTAATCCATAACATACAAACACTATATAAAAGACAGGGCTTGTGCTCTGTCTTTTTTTGTGCTGAACTTTTGTGTTAGCTTCGCTGTTCTTAAAGTAAACAATCAAAACCATGGTAACCGTAAGTACTGACTCAGATTTCAACTCATTGATCCAACAAAACGAAAACGTTGTGGTAAAATATTTCGCCAACTGGTGTGGTACATGCCGTTTGTTTTCTCCCAAATACAAGAAAATGAGTGACAAAGAAGAATTTACAGGCGTAACCTTTTTGGATGTAAATGCCGAAGAAAACCCTGAAGCCCGCAAACTTGCAGGTGTAAGCAACCTACCATTTTTTGCCGTTTTCAAAAATGGACAACTGGTAGCTGCTGATACTACTGCCAAAGAAGAAGGTGTAGAAAACCTCATCAAAAAACTGCTGTAATGAAAATAGCTGCCATCAAGAAACTGGTTGAACAATACTCGCTGACCGAGCTTCAGGAAGCTGAGCAATTGCTGGAATCGGGAGCACCTTTACACATTGAGGTTGAGGGAGATGACGAGGGAGAACAGTTTACACATATTCTGGGAGCAATTGATATATTAACACGGGTTGAAACCGAACAAAAGGAAGTGAATGTGGCACTCAGGGAATTTACCCAAAGGGTGCGCAATTCCATCAATTAATTCACCTTCGGTTTGTTGGTAAAATCATATTGCAAAATCAATTTATTATGTAAGTTTGCCGCTTACAAAAAACCATAATCTCTATGTCGACTCCTATAGATTACATAGCTATTTTTATCCAGTTTTTGGTTGCTGCCGGGTTCATTGTCACTACAATGATTGTTACGCACATTGTTGGCCCAAAGCGCAAAAGCGAAAAGAAACTCGACAACTTTGAGTGCGGTATCGACAGTCAGGGTAATGCCCGTCTTCCCTTTTCCATTAAGTACTTTTTAACAGCCATATTATTCGTAATGTTTGATGTGGAAGTTATTTTCATGTATCCATGGGCAGTTAACTTTAAACAGTTGGGCTCATTTGGGTTTATGGAGATGTTGTTGTTTACAGCTACCCTATTACTGGGTTTTGCGTACATCATCAAAAAAGGCGCGCTTAAATGGGAGTAAAAGAAATGCGGATTTCGTCCCGATAGCTATCGGGAGCACAAAATGCGGAATGAAAGACTCCTTTTCGAATTTTGGTTTTTAATATTTGAATTTTAACTAGGTATGTCAACTGATATAAATATAGTACAAGCACCTGCCGGGATTGAAGGTCCGGGATTCTTTGCAACCTCTATTGATAAGATGGTAGGTCTTGCACGTGCCAATTCATTATGGCCGCTACCGTTTGCAACTTCATGCTGCGGTATAGAGTTCATGGCTACGATGGGTTCAAACTACGATCTTGCACGATTTGGGTCGGAGCGCATCAGTTTCTCTCCCCGTCAGGCCGATGTATTACTGGTAGCCGGAACCATTGCAAAAAAAATGGGCCCTGTTTTGAAACAAGTGTATTTGCAAATGGCTGAACCCCGCTGGGTAATTGCCATTGGCGCTTGTGCAAGCAGCGGTGGAATATTCGATACGTACTCTGTACTGCAGGGAATTGATAAAATTATTCCTGTTGATGTATATGTTCCCGGCTGCCCTCCCCGCCCCGAGCAAATTATTGACGGAGTGATGAAAGTGCAGGAACTTGCCAAAAACGAGTCGACAGGCAGAAGAAACTCTCCTGAATATAAAGCATTACTGGCCTCATACGGAATCGAATAATCATGAGCGAAATTACAAACGAACATTTATTAAGCAGACTGCGTGCACAGTTTGGAGAATTCATTTACAACGAATCCACTCCATATGAAATGGCAACCATTGTTTTGCAGAAGGATAAAATTACGGAAGTACTTCAATGGCTGTACAACGACCCTGAATTCAAATTTCAATTTTTAACTGATGTATGCGGCATTCATTTTCCCGATGCTACAGGTGCAGAGTTTGGTGTAGTATACCACATTCATAGCTTAACCAATAACCTCCGTTTGCGTATCAAGTGTTTCATGCCTGCTGCAAATCCAAGCATTTCAACCATCACGTCTGTTTTCCCGGCAGCTAACTGGCAGGAACGCGAAACATTTGACTATTATGGAATTCTGTTTGAAGGACATCCAAACCTGAAACGTATTTTGAACGTGGATGAAATGGATTATTTCCCTATGCGGAAAGAATATCCGCTGGAAGATGGCACACGCACAGATAAAGAAGATCAATATTTTGGAAGGTAAGTAACAGACCCATGAGCAACATCACCGAAATAAAAAACGAACTTGCCGAGCACCATTCAACTCTGGCCAATAAAAGTACCGAAGAGGATTACAATATCTTAAACCTCGGTCCTACACATCCGGCAACACATGGAATTTTCCAGAATGTACTGAAAATGGATGGTGAGATCATTAAAGATACCGAACAAACCATCGGGTATATTCACCGTGCATTTGAGAAAATTGCCGAGCACAGACCTTTCTACCAGGTAACTCCGTTAACGGATCGACTGAACTACTGTTCATCTCCAATCAACAATATGGGATGGCACATGACCGTTGAAAAACTGATTGGTGCTGAAATTCCGAAGCGTGCACAATACATGCGTGTTATCATTATGGAACTGGCACGTATTACCGATCATATTGTTTGCAATACAATTATCGGAGCAGATACTGGAGCCTTAACGGGCTTTACTTATATGTTCCAGTGGCGTGAAAAAATATACGACATCTATGAACAGATTTGTGGCTCACGTTTAACAACAAACATTGGCCGTATTGGTGGACTGGAGCGCGATTTCAATGATGAGGTATACAAAAAGATCAAAGAATTTTTACGTGAATTTCCAAAGGTACTGAACGAGTTTACAGCATTGCTGGAACGAAATCGTATTTTCATGGACCGTGTGGTGAATGTTGGAGGTATCAGTGGCGAAAGAGCATTGGCTTATGGCTTTACCGGTCCTAACCTTCGTGCCGCAGGTGTTGACTATGATGTACGTGTAATGAATCCATATAGCTCATACGAAGATTTCGACTTTGCAATTCCGGTAGGAACAGGTGGTGACACTTACGACCGTTTCCGTGTTCGTCAGGAAGAAATGTGGGAGAGCATGAAAATTATTCAGCAAGCTTTGGACAATATGCCGCAAGGAAAGTTCTTTGCTGAAGTACCTGAATTTTATTTGCCTCCGAAAGAAGAAGTATACAAAAGCATGGAAGCGTTGATCTGGCACTTTAAAATAGTGATGGGTGAAACCGATGTTCCAAAAGGAGAAGTATACCACAGTGTAGAAGGTGGAAATGGAGAGTTAGGTTTTTACTTAGTGAGTGACGGAGGAAGAGCAGCTTACCGTTTGCACTTCCGCAGACCTTGCTTTATTTATTATCAGGCATATCCTGAAATGATTAAAGGTTCGATGTTGAGTGATGCGATCCTCACTATGAGTAGCATGAATGTGATTGCGGGAGAATTGGACGGGTAGAAGAAATGCGGATATCGGATTTTCGATTGCGGAATTAAATCCGATATCAACAATCCGATATCCGAAATAAGAATGTTCCTAGGAGCAAAATGAAAATAAATTAAACAGGATTTTGAGAGCGGTAACCAATCCGAAATCAACAATCCGATATCCGAAATATAAAAGGTATGAGTAATACTGAAATAAAATTTAATGCAGAGACACTGGCTACGGTTCAAAAGATCATAGCCCGGTATCCTGAAGGTAAGCATAAATCTGCGTTGCTGCCCATTTTGCATTTGGCACAAGCCGAGTTTGACGGGTGGTTGAGTCCTGAGGTGATGGATTATGTTGCTTCCATTCTTAACATTCAACCAATTGAGGTGTATGAAGTAGCATCGTTTTATTCGATGTATAACTTAAAGCCAGTAGGTAAATGTTTACTGGAAGTATGCCGTACCAGCAGCTGCTGGATTCGTGGTGCCGAAGATGTGGTAAAACACTTGGAAAAACGTTTGGGTATCAAAGAAGGAGAAACAACTCCGGACGGAATGTTCACCATCAAAACTGTTGAGTGTCTTGGATCATGCGGAACTGCTCCAATGTTGATGTGCGGATCTCAATTTCACGAAAATCTTACTTTAGAAAAAGTAGATACACTATTGGACTCTTTGAAAAAAGAGAACGCTCGTAAAACATATTTTGATAACGTAACTATTGAGCATTATTAGCCGCAGATTACGCAAATTGAAATAATTAAAGAAAGAAAATGCCCCAATTAAACCCCAATAAAAGTATAGAATATCCTTATGCGGATGAATCATATGCTGTTATTGGAGCTTCAATGGAAGTTCATAAGCAATTGGGTAGAGGATTTCTTGAAGCTGTATATAAAGATGCTTTGCAGCATGAATTGAAACAGAGAAAAATAAGATTTGAAAGAGAGAAAAAGTTTGAGATTGTATATAAAGGCGTGCTATTGCCTCATTATTATATTGCGGACTTTGTAATAGACAATAAGATTATTCTTGAAATTAAAGCTCAGGATGGCGCGACTGAAAGTCACTACAGGCAAGTAATTAACTACTTAGCTGTAACCAATTTGAAATTGGGACTGCTCATTAATTTTGGAGAAGATTCTTTGGTGTATAAAAGATTAGTATTGAATAAAAACATAAATAAATTAGCGTAATCTGCGGCTAACAACTATGGGAAAGAAACTATTAACAGAACATATTGACGTACCGGGTATTCAGGGTTATGAGGTATACCGTAAAATGGGTGGTTATGCTTCAGTAGAGAAAGCAATTAAAACCATGAAACCGGAAGAGGTGGTGGAAGAGGTTAAAAAATCAGGTCTTCGCGGACGTGGTGGTGCAGGTTTCCCTACCGGAATGAAATGGAGTTTCCTTGCCAAACCGGAAGGTGTTGCGCGTTACTTAGTGTGTAATGCTGACGAATCAGAACCGGGAACGTTTAAAGACCGTTATCTAATGTCACGCCTGCCCCATTTGCTGATTGAGGGAATGATTACTTCTAGTTTTGCATTGGGTGCAAACACTTCTTATATCTACGTTCGTGGCGAGTATTATTACATCATTGCCATTTTAGAAAAAGCCATTGCCGAAGCTTATGCTGCAGGCTGGTTGGGTAAAAATATCCTAGGTTCTGGTTACGATTTAGAATTATATGTGCAACCGGGTGGTGGAGCTTATATCTGCGGTGAAGAAACTGCATTGTTGGAATCACTGGAAGGAAAACGTGGTAACCCGCGTATCAAACCTCCTTTCCCTGCGATTGCAGGATTGTATGGTTGCCCAACAGTGGTAAACAACGTTGAGACCATTGCAGCTGTTGTTCCAATTGTGAATCAAGGTGGTGATGCTTATGCAGCTGTAGGTATTGGTAAATCTACCGGAACCAAATTGATTTCAGCATCGGGCCATATTAACAAGCCCGGTATTTATGAAATTGAAATGGGGATTACCGTTGAAGATTTTATTTATAGCGAAGAATATTGCGGTGGTATTTTGAATGGTAAGAAAATGAAAGCAGTAATTGCCGGAGGTTCTTCTGTTCCTATTTTACCAACGGAACTTATTTTAAAAACTGCAGCAGGCGAGCCTCGTATCATGAGTTACGAAGGCTTGGCAGATGGAGGTTTTGCAACAGGAACCATGCTGGGCTCAGGTGGATTCATTGTGATGGATGAAAGCGTAAGTATTCCGAAAAACCTTTGGAACCTTACCCGTTTTTACCACCACGAAAGTTGCGGACAATGCAGTCCGTGCCGTGAAGGGACAGGTTGGATGGAAAAAATTCTTCATAAGATTGTAGATGGACATGGCACCTTAAAAGATATTGATCTGTTATGGGAATTGCAGGCTAAGATCGAAGGAAATACTATTTGTCCGTTGGGTGATGCTGCTGCAT
>JAZKGH010000012.1:0-29730 GCA_040386055.1 Bacteroidota bacterium | reverse complement strand
CACAAACCATCATTTCATATGAATTTGCGTAATCTGCGGCTTACATCTTAGAATGTTAACATGTTATTGCAACATTCATTCCCAATAACATTTATTTCTTTTTCAGGTCTCCTTTTTTCCAGGCATTAAAAAACTGACTCCAGGCAATGGGGTCGAACAATCGTTGCGGAGGTAATTGTCCCTGATAATAATATTGGTATGCCTGTCCTTTTTGTGCGTAATCTGCGGCTTCATTTGCATCCATACCCATACCCGCACTTATGTCTTGTAGTGTTTTACTGCGCAAATTGCTACTCGCTCTGGTAAAGTATTCGTCAGGAATGTGAGCTTTTACAAAATAGTAATTAAACTCTTCGGGTGTTGGCCAGGGTCTCACAACAGTTTCCGGCAGGTAAATGGTATCTTCTTTGAGTGTTTGAATGATGGAATATTTGGTGGCACTTAGACCCCGAGGCATTACAAATTCAGTAGTTCTCATGCCAATGGAAGAGAACACAATCGTATCGGACTTACGTGCTACAAAAGAGAAGAATCCTGAAGCATCCGAATAGGTTCCCTTTTTTGTGCCTTTAATGCGAATGGAAACCAACGGCAATACACGTGCACTGTCAGCTGAAACCACAACTCCCGCAAATTGCACAAGGTCGTTGTCCTGTTGTGCAAACAGCTGACTCCATGCGGTCAGCATCAAACAAAATATGAATCCTACTTTTTTCAATCTTAAAAGAATAACCCTGCTAAAATACACATAATTACAATCACCGGGTTGGGAATTTTGGTGGTTAACAGAATAAACAGCGTACCCACCATAACCAACATATTCATTTCATTTACCTCTACCGGTTTAAACAACAGATAAGCAGATGCAATCACTAACCCGGCAGATGTTGCATTGATACCTTCAATAGCATTTTTTATCGGTGAAAAATGTTTCATCTGATCCCACATCGGGTAAATAAAAAAGATGAGCAATACACCGGGAAGAAAAATGGCCACTGTTCCAATAAGCCCTCCGGCTATCATTCCCATAACCCCAAAATCCTTTAACGCCAAAGAGCCCGTAAATGTTGCAAAACTGAATACCGGTCCGGGAATGGCCTGCAGAATCCCTACGCCCGCAAGGAATTCGCCCGAAGTTAAATATTGCTTAAATTCTACAAACTGATTGTACATCATGGGAATGAGCACATGCCCGCCTCCAAATACAATGCTCCCGTAACGATAAGTGTTTTCAAATACAAGCACGCCTTTGTTTTTAGTTAATGCACCCAAAAATGCTGCTGCCAGAAAAACACCTAAAAATAACGCAAAATTGGCCCATTGTATATTTTTAATAGGCTTTACATCTGCATAATTAGAGCGGTTGAGGAAATTGGAAACAGCTCCACCGATAATAAGCAACAGCGGGAAAATATAAGGAGTATTGGAAAGAATAGCGGCAATGGCAGAAAGCAACATCAATACCCAGTGGTGGGGTCGGGTTACAAATAAGTCTTTAATTTTATAGGCAGCATAAATGATAAACCCTACCGCCATTGGTTGAATGTATTTGAGGAAGTTGAGTTTGGGGTTATCCAGTTCCAATAAATACAGTAAAATGGCAAACGACCCCATGATGAATGTGGCGGGAAGCACCCATACTGCCAGTGTTAGGAATGCAAGGGTTGGTCCGCCTATTTTATAGCCAATAGCCGTAATGGTTTGGGTAGAGGTGGGGCCGGGCAACATATTGCAAAGGGAGTTCAGCTCTTTAAGTTCGGCCTCTGTGATGTATTTATGTTTCACAACAAGTTTGCGGTGAATCATGGTAAAATGAATCTGTGGTCCGCCAAATGCAGTAAGAGCAAGCGAAAATACATCCAGTAAAAACACCAAATGCCTCGAATTACGGATGTTATGTGCTCCTTGTTTCGTCAATTACAAAACCAAATATAGGATTTTGAAGGAAATGGGCAACTGAAAATTGATTGCTATAGACCCCACCGAACCTCTCTTTATCCTTAATGGATCCCAAGTTTCTTAAGCACTTCTTCTCTTCTGCGTCCGGAAATCATAATCTGTTTTTCATTGATCAGTTCAATGGTTCCGGTTTTTCCCCTGTAGTATTTTGTTACCTTTTTGAGGTTTACAATGTATGAGTTATGGACCCTGCAAAACGAATGTGCATTAAGCAGGTCTTCATAAAATCCTATGTTTTTTGTTGAGACCAACGACTCTTTTTGTGTGGTATGAATCGTTGTGTAGTTATTATCACTTTCCAGATAAAGGATATCATCCAGGGATACAAAACGTGCATCGTTCTGACTTGTGATAACAATCCTGTCAAACAGGGTTGTGCGGTGTTCCAGCATTTCTCTGAAAGCAACGAGTTCTGCATTCTGCCCGGAGGGTTTTCGTTTTGTCTGGTGTTTCTTCAGCGCATCTGTAAGTTCTTCATTGTTGATCGGTTTCAACAAATAATCCAATGCTGAGAATTTTATTGCCTTTAATGCAAACTTATCATAAGCAGTTGTGAAAATTACACTGAAATTTATATCCTCAAGATTCTGCAGAATGAAAAAGCCATCGTTATCGGGCATCTGAATATCCAAAAAAAGAAGATCGAGGTTATGCTGATGCAACCGGATTAATTCGAGAGCTGATTCTGCAGACTGAGCAGTACCCAGAATGGAAATATCGTCATGATAATTTTTTAAAAGAAGAGAAAGGGTCTTAACACACTTTGGCTCATCATCTACAATAATTACGTTCATAGTTGTTATAATATAGGGATCATTAATTCAATACAGGTTCCTGCCGGTTCATCGTCTTCCATCAAATCAATCACCCGCATCATTACCGGAGGCCTGTCAGGTCCGGTAAGTAGTTTTAAACGCTCTTCAATTGATTTCATGCCTGTAGATTCAAAACCGTGGTGATGGCCATTCATCGTGCGGGACTTTGCACGGCCCACTCCATTGTCACGTATCACCGTGAAAAGATACTTACCTTTTTTTTGAAAATGAAGCTGAATCACTCCATTTTCTTTTTTCGGAGTAAGACCATACTTGATAGCATTTTCAATCAATGGTTGTAGAATCAATGAAGGAATATACGTGCCATGCAGATTGATTTCAGGATCAATATCGCTGTATAAAAGAAAAGTTTGTTCAAACCGTAATTGTTCAAGTTCTACATAGGTATTCAGAAATGCTAATTCTTCGTACAAGGTAAGTTCCTGCCTATCCGAGTAAATCATAACCCAACGAATCAATTGAGAAAATTTGGAAATATATTGATTGGCATCAATCGGTTTATGTTCGAGAATAAACATTTGCAGCGAATTGAGGGTATTGAAAATAAAATGCGGATTCATTTGCAACCTGAGTGCTTTGAGTTGGCTCTCGAGTAATTGGGATTGTGTGCGACTTTGCTTTTTTAAGTTAGTCAGATAAAGGACTCCCAGTGTTACGGCCAATGATACATAGCCAAGAATAAACCACCATCGCTTCCAGAACGGTGCCAGAATAACAAATTTCAATTGTACAGGATTAACACTCCACACACCGTCTGCACTGCGGGCACGAATGCTCACAATATAATCACCGGGGGAAAGAGAGCTTAATTGCAATATGGGTGTAAGGGAATGTTCTTTGAGAATTTGTTTGTGATCCGATTCAATGCTATACTCATAAAGAATATTGGCTTCATTCAGCACAGAAGGACTTTTAAAACGAATGGTAATCGTATTCTGGGTATAAGGAAGTTCATAGAAGGATGATAAGGGGGTATCAATATTATTGATTTGAATGTTCTCTATTATCACTTCAGGCGGAGGGAGTTTATTTTCATAATCAGCATCAAACATACTCACACCTTCATTTGTGGCAACATATACTTTGGTGTTATCTACTAACAGATCATTTACCTCTGATGTCCTTAATACATTTTCGGTAGTGTAGTTAATGATTTTTACCAGACTATCGTCTTTTGTAAAGAGTAGTTTACTGATGCCTTTATTGGTAGGAACCCAGATGGAATTTCCATGGATATACATATTGCTGCAATACTCGGACAGTAATCCTTTTTCCTTACTGTAAAAAAGTGTTTGTCCATTTTTATAGGCCACTGCAATACCTTTTGATAAGGTACTTAGTATAAGGTTATCTGAAGGGGTTATAATGATCTTGCTGACAGAAGTACCAATTACATACGGGTAAAAATGATACCGGCCATTTTCTTTCACCAGCTTACAATAACCATCCCGAATTCCGAAATAGAAACAACTATCGTTTTTAACTGCAAGTGGTACATCTGAGACACCATACTTAAGCATAGTGTCACGCATTTTTTTATCGGTTAGTTCGTAAATTGGTTTTTGAAGACCCTTGCGCATAATCGAACCCAAGTACAAGTAGTATGTATAGGGACAACTGTAAAAAACAAATCCATCATGCGGAGAAGGGGAGGTAAATTGTTGATTGTGTAAGTAAAGGGGCTTTTCGCTTACCAGAAGGAGTCCATCGCAGCTGTTTATTACATTTTTGATTCTACTAATCTTACCCTTCAATGAAAGATGATTTACCCCATGAAAAATGCAATCATTTTTCAAGCCTTGAATAGTGCCGTCCTGTGAAAAGAGATAAACAATACCGTTGTCTTTCTTGATGAAAGAAATTTTCTGTGTGCTAAGGCCATCTGCTTTATCAAAGTGTGTGGCATGCATGTTTACCGAATAGATCCCATCTTCTCCTGTAGAAATCCAATACTTATCATGTGACAGGTAGATATGAAAAACAGCTTTGTCTGTGAGGTATTGTAAAGGTTTTGAATCCAATCGTCCTTCTTTAAAAATAAACAATCCTTTGTGGGTCCCAATCCATACATCATGTGTTACGGAATCTTCATGAAAACTGTATATTTCATTTTTAATCATCGGCAAAAAGTGAACTATTTGTTTTTTATGAGGGTTATAGGTATAAATTCCTTTGCTTGTACTCATTAGGATGTTCCCGTTTTGCAAGCAGGTAAAGCGTGGAACTACCTGTTCCGTATAAGGAGTGCAGGCTGCTAATAGTTTATAATTCCATTGTGGTCCTATGTGCACGATTCCTGAGGTAGTAGATGCAATGAATGAGCTATCGGGGAGAATCTTTAGACAATATCCTCCCATATAATTGGGTAAAGGAGACAAGCGGTGCAATGAATAATTCGTATCCAGAGAGAGTATCTCTCCATTACGTGCAATAAAATAAATATGCCCGGTGACATCCTCATCTAACCACGCAATATCTTTATTAGTATGTAGGAGATGGAACCTGTTTTCTTCAAAATAGAACACCTTAAAATCAAGCGTAATGAACCACACTTTATCGTCTTTAGACAGGAACATCCTAAAGGCACTTTTTGCTTTCAATCCATAGCGGCTATCCATGGCGGTATAGGAAACCCCATCGTATCTCACAATCCCCTGGCCTGTCAGAATCCATAAGTATCCCCTTGAATCAGTCATTACCTGATATACCATTGAGCTGGGCAGTCCATTTGCGGTGGTGATGTGATGAAAATAGGGCTGTTGTCCGCGGGCGGTAAGGCAAAAAAGTAACGAAAGCAAAAGGATAAAATGTCTCATTTGGGTAAAGGGCCGGTGCTGAAAAATCATTTACGTTTATGGGCAATAAATTAAGTGAAAGAAAAGGTAAGATTTATATAAAATGAAATTTAAATAAAGAGAAAATAGTTGCAACTTGTATATGATATAAATAATTGAAATTTAATAAAAGGATATTTAGGTGGCTAGATGCTGAACAACCTCCTCTTTTCTAGTTTAATTCGATACTTGTGTATCTATAACCTAGCCTGAACGGTTAAGAATCAGATGATTTATTGACGTACGTCAGAATTTACCCCGGAGACGGGCTGTACGTTTGATGTATGTTAAAACAAGAGGGATCAACATACGGCAAGGACTCCATGAGCAGCAAGTGTATTGCTCTGGAGGCTAAAAGTGTTGAGTATCGGTTAAAGGAGATTGAATCAATAGCCCATATCGGTACATGGACCCTTGACCTGCAAACGGGAGTGTCTGTTTGGTCGGAAGAAGCATGCCGGATATATGGCTTGGATGGCAGGGATACTATTCAATCACACCAATCCTGGCTTTCATTTATCCATCCCGAGGATTTAAATTATGTTAAGAGGGTAACCCAAAAGGTAAAGGAGCTTCATGAAGAAACAGCCTTTTATTACCGAATACTGCACAGGGATGGAACGCTTAAACATATTTATACTCAAACCCGCATTGAGTTGAATAGGGAGGGATTACCCATCAGGGCGTATGGTGTGATACATGATGTTACGGAACAGAAGGTAGCAGAAGGGAAAAGGGTATTTGACAGTGCCAACCTTACATCATTGATCAATAACACAAATGACCTTATGTGGAGCGTTGATACAAACTTCAACTTGATTACGAGCAACGATGCATTTACTAAACTTGTTCGTATGGTGTCGGGTGATCCGATTGAAACAGGATCTAATATGCTGGCAACAGCATTTTCAAAGGAAAAGGTGGAACGATATCGAAAATACTATGAAAGAGCATTTGCGGGAGAAACGTTTACAGAAATTGAGGGCAATGAAACGCCTTTTGTATTTTGGACAGAGACCTCTTTTTATCCCATTCATGAAAACGGCAAAATTATAGGAACAGCTTGCCACTCAAGGGATATTACTGAAAACAAAAAGATGTGGATGCAAAGTGCAAGACTAACTGCAAACCTTATACAACAAAATAAAGATCTGGAGCAATTTGCCTATATGGTTTCCCATAATCTTCGCGCACCGCTTGCCAATATTATGGGGCTTTGTGATGTGCTCAATTGTCCTGATTTAACTGAACAGGGAAAAGCAGAGATGCTCATTGATATTGTTCATTCATCAAAAAAACTGGATAGTGTAGTTCAGGATCTCAATCTCATATTACAGATACGCAATAATACCGATGGCAAAAAAGAATATGTTTCGTTTCCGGATGTAATGAATGATATAAAAGGTTGCTTTTTATCTAAAAGTGACAGCAGCCATCTTTCAATTAAAGGTGATTTTAAGGAAGTGGAAGGAATGCTAACCATTAAACCATACCTAAAAAGCGTGTTTTATAATCTTATTTCCAACAGTGTTAAGTTTAAAAGGGCAGGAGTTGACACCATTATTGAAGTAAAAAGTGAGAGAGAAGAAAATAATATCGTGTTGGTTTTTAAGGATAACGGGATGGGAATAGATCTTGAAAAGAACGGGGACAAGGTATTTAAAATGTATAACAGGTTTCATGGTGAAACAGAAGGGAAGGGCATGGGACTTTTTTTAACCCGTCAGCAGGTGGAAACACTGGGTGGGAAAATTTCCGTAAAAAGTGAAGTAAACAGAGGAATAGAGTTCAGAATTGTATTTCATAATTCGGGGTTAAAAAGTAATTAGTATTCAATCAATTAGTATAACATAAAAGTAGTTTAACATGACTTTTCAAAAGAATGCACAACAGTACATCCTTATCGATGATGATGTACTTTCGAACAGGATCTCAACTTTCATTATCAAAAGTGTTGATAAAGGATCACAGGTTACAGATTTCACGGATGGCTTAATGGCGTTGGAGTATATACGTTCCAATAACGATAAAATGATGGGATGTCCACCAACAATAGTGTTATTGGATATTAATATGCCCAAACTTAACGGATGGGATTTTTTAGAAAAATTTGGTATGCTAAGCGATACCGTAAAAAGTAAATTTAAGATATTTGTTTCCTCGGCATCATTAGATGCAAAAGATAAGGCACAGGCAGAGTCTAATACAATTGTGAGTTGGTATTTTGTTAAGCCTTTAACACAAAATATGATCTATGGAATATTAACAGAGCTGAGTTCTTTTACTATAATTCCTGCCTTGAATCAAACCGCTGATTTTGCAGAAGCCAATTCAGCATTGGAACATCCTAAATTGGTTCTTTAGTACCAAAAAGTATGTTGGACTCTAAATGAGTAATTATCTTCCTATATTCGTATTGCCTCAATAAAAAAACGGGTAATGCTATGATCCAAAAAATAGAAATGCTTGACGCACTATTTAAGCATGCTACAGAAGGAATTGTGGTTGTAGGAAAAGATGGAGGAATTGTGGTTGTAAATCCGAAAGCAGAATCATTATTTGGGTATGTAAAGGATGAGATGATTGGTGAGAAAATTGAGATGCTTATTCCACGCAGATATGCAGTCGGTCATGTTGAAAAGCGCGATGGGTATATCAAAAACCCTCACTCCAGAAGCATGGGTATGGGTCTGGATCTTTTTGCCACCCGAAAAGACGGTTCTGAATTTCCTGTTGAAGTAAGCCTAAGTAGTTTTGAAACCAGTGAAGGGCAATATTTCATGAGTTTCATTATTGATATTACCGAACGCAAGAAACAAGAGAGCGAAATTATAGCATTGAATGCGGAGTTAGAGAACCGCGTTGAAGAACGCACCGAAGAGCTTGCTCAGGCTATTAATAAGCTTGCCTTATCAAAGCAGGAAGTAATGCGGGCACTCGAAACAGAAAAAGAGCTGAATGAATTAAAATCGCGTTTTGTTACTACCGCTTCACATGAATTCCGTACTCCGCTTGCCACCATTTTATCTTCGGTTTCGTTAATATGTGAGTACCCCGAGAAAGACGATCAGGATAAACGTTTAAAACATGTTGCGCGTATAAAATCGGCAGTACATAACCTTACCCATATTCTTAATGATTTCTTATCTCTTAGTAAACTGGAGGAAGGAATTACCCGCAACCAGCCGGAACGGATCGTCTTAAAGGAATTTGCTATGGATATTGTTGACGAAATGAAGACGATGATGAAAACGGGCCAGCAAATCAACTATTCCCAAAGTGAAGATGTAACTTATGTTGAACTGGATCAGCAATTATTTAAAAATGTATTAATCAATCTCCTGTCGAATGCCATTAAATATTCTCCTGAAGGACAGGGTATTGATTTTAGTGCATCCTGCGAAAGCGACAATCTGGTTGTTACAATAAAGGACTATGGCATTGGCATCTCTAAAGAAGATCATCCGTTTCTGTTTGATCGCTTTTTTCGGGCAAAAAATGCGGGTGCCGTGCAAGGAACCGGCTTGGGCTTAAACATTGTGAAGAAATATATTGAGCTTATGGATGGTGAGATAAGCTTTACCAGTGTTTTGAATGAAGGAACAACATTCAAAATTGAATTCCCCATGAAACGCTTACCATAATACGTTGCTTATCCTTTAATCCCTAAATAGTATGAAAACGATTCTACTCATAGAAGACAATCTTGACATGCGGGAGAATACCGCAGAAATATTGGAGCTGGCGAAGTACAAAGTACTCACGGCCCCTAATGGAATAGAGGGAATAAAACTGGCACAAAAAGAAAAGCCCGACCTGATAGTGTGCGACATCATGATGCCGGAACTGGATGGTTATGGTGTACTGCACATGTTGGGAAAGGATAGCGCAACGGCTTGTATTCCCTTTGTTTTTCTTTCGGCCAAGGCAGAAAAAAGCGATCAGCGTATCGGTATGGGAATGGGGGCAGATGATTATCTCACCAAGCCTTTTGAGAATTCGGAATTGCTCCATACAATAGAAGTACGGCTGAAAAAAAATGAAATCATCAAATTGGAATTTGATGCAAGTGCTGAAGGATTAAATGCCTTTTTTAAGGAGGCTAAGGGATTTGATTCACTCACCAATTTGTCGGTGGATAAAGAAGTAAGAACTTACCGTAAAAAGGAACGCATTTATACAGAGGGTAGCCTTCCCAGAAGTGTTTTTTTTATTACCAGCGGAAAAGTTAAAACGTGCAAATCGAATGAAGAGGGAAAAGAATTTATAACCGATTTGCATAAGGAGGGTGATTTTATAGGTTATGCAGCCCTGCTGGAAGATAGACCCTACACAGATGAAGCGGTAATAATGGAAGATGCCGAAGTTGTTATTATTCCCAAAGAAGAATTCTTCTCCTTATTGTATTCTAACCGTGATGTGGCCGGAAAGTTCATCAAGATCCTTTCCGGCAATGTAGCGGAAAGAGAAAACCGTCTCATGACATTAGCGTATAATTCGGTAAGAAAGAGAGTTGCAGAGGGACTATTGATGTTGCAACAACGTTATGCTAAAGATGGTGAAAACCTCAATATGTCGATTTCACGGGATAACCTTGCCGGCATAGTTGGCACGTCTACCGAAAGTGTAACCCGAACGTTGTCCGATTTTAAAGATGAAGGACTTATCTCTATTAAGGCAAGCAGTGTAATCATTCTTGATCCTTTAAAACTAGCTAAAATGAAAAATTAATGGAAGGCGTTATATCTCCCTCAATCTATTTAAGATTTTACCTAAACAGCATTTTACCACTTTGCAAAATCTTTCCATCAATCACCAGGGAATACATGAACAATCCTTTCTGGTTAAAGCCATGTTCGTAAAGTACCTCATTAATGCCCGGTTCTAATTTAATGGGCAATTCCCTAAGAGTACGTCCTTGTATATCGGTAACACGAATGGTTGCTGAATGATAGTCAATCCTATTGTTCACCCATACAGATAAGGTCGTGGTTTCATCAAATGGGTTGGGTGCTGCCGGTAACAGTTCAATAGCTTTAAGAGAAGATGGTGTTTCTGCCATTCCGGTAGCAGGTTGTTGGGCGGCCTTTACCAGTTTTTCAATGTTAAAAATACTTTCTGTTCCATCCGCATCAACCGATGCTGCACTTACATAATAAAAAGTATCTTTCTTTACATTGTAGGTCTTCATCACATTTGTACCTGTCAATGTATATACAGAATCAAAATCATTGTAAGCAGAACGGATTCCAACTCTGTAATTGTTAATGCCTGGTACGGGAGGGACAATAACGGTTAGTCCATTGCCATCATTTCCTAATTGTACAGCACCCGGTTGTTGCGGGCCAATGGCTGCCATTGCTAATGCATTTGCATTGATCATCGCATTCCGTTTAAGGTAGTTCAGGTCCACATAAAAACTATCAATTGTTCCATCCAGGTTTACATCTTTTCCTAATATATCTCTGCTTGAATGTTGTCTGTCCGTATAGCCAGCAACAATATTGGCATCGCCATCTTCATAAGTAGAGGTGAGGCGTATGGAAGAGTATCCTTGCGCACGAAACGGAATATGGTCACCTCCACGCCCGGTACGGTCTTCTGCATTCATGATATGAATAATAGTAGGTGTATTAATCCATGGTTTTATTTCTTCCTTGTATTCTAATTTGACAAAACGCACCAGACTTTTATGCGCTGAAAGATTTGTTCCGGCAGAGAACAAGCGTACACTCATGCTGTCAATTTGATCTTCTCCCGGACAACCCGGAGGGGATGCTGTTTTGCCGCAAATAATTCCACCCACCACGTCATTGTTTATCACAGCTTCTATTTTGATGCCTTTGCTTTTGCAATACGCTGCAAAAGCGGTTGCACCATCCAGTCCCTGTTCCTCACCAATGGTAATGGCAAAAACGATGCTCTGTTTATAACTGTATTGACTCATTACACGGGCCAGTTCCAGTACCAATACCGTTCCGCTTCCATTATCTTCCATTCCCTGGGCAATACATGCAGTATCACAAACATCTTCGCAACGGCTGTCCATATGTGCTTCAACAAGGATGATAGCTTTATCGGTAGTATCTGTTCCGGGCAACACGGCAAAAATATTTCTATGTTGAGCCATGGTGCAAATTGTTTGATCAAACTGAAGGTAAGAAGGAATTAACCTGCTTTGGTTTTGCGCAGCGTATTGCTGAAAGGTACGGTAAACCCAGCGTCTTGCTGCCCCGATTCCCTTTGTGTTTGAAACCGTATCGGATCCCGTATTGCGATTGTTAAAGGATGCAAGTGTATACAAATTGGTGAGCATGGAATCTGTAGAAAGATTGTTCCAGATACCCTGAACAAGTTGTGATTTGCTTACTGATTGTGCGGGCTTATAAACTGCCGGATTGTAGTTTCCAAGCATAATGTTTTCTGCAACCGGATTTGTGCTTTGGATATTGGTTTGTGAAAAGGAGGGAAGAGCAAAAAGCAACAAAAGAAAAAGTATACAATGCTTCATGTGATACATTATTTAGATACTCGAAGATAGAAAAAAAACAGGAGGATTGGTTTTACCGTAAAAAGGGGGCGGAATGGATATACCAATCGGATGCTACATTTTTATGTTAGCTGTGAAAATGGTTTGTAAAATGATGTGTAAACATCATTTTATTTCTGATATTATCAACGTACTTATTGAACAAAATGAACTTTTGTACTTTATGTGTAAGGGATTTTTTTATTTTATATTATGACAATATAATCTGCATATTTTACAACTTTGGTCGAAATATACTGCAGTCAGATATTCATGTCAATTGAGATGAAGGAAGAAACGCAGGAGATAAATAGGAACAATAGACCCCTTTGGAAACAACAGCTATTATTAGTGGTGTTTTAATAGTTGTTCTTTTCATAATGACGGAATAGCCCCACTTTGTGGGGCTTTCTTATTTTAACAAATGAGCATGCTTACGTTGCCATTCATAAAAAACTTCTTATGAAAAGTTTAATACGGGCTCTTCAGAACATAATCTCCGGATTTTTGCTTCATCTAAAGGTTTTTCCAGGTATCCTTTAACATGTGAAAATTCTTTTACCCTTTTAGAATCATTATTATGTGTAGAGGATGTAAGCATAACTACGATACAATTTTTTTTGATTGACTCAGGAAGATCTTTATACGCTTCCAGAAATTCAAACCCGTTCATGCCCGGCATGTTGATATCCAGAAATACTAATTCCGGTAGGCATTCAGGGTATTCTTTAATTGAAATGAGATATTCGAGAGCCTCCATGGCGGTCTCCATCTCTATTACTGTTTCAGCAAGATGATACGTTTTTGAAATCCTTTTGCAGATATATCTGTCAATTTCGTTATCATCAATAATCATGATTCTTTTATAGAAGAAAGGTTCGGTTAAATTATTCATTGTGTCGGTATTATTGGTTAATGGCGTATAAATTGGGTATTGATATATTAAAAGTTGTTCCTTCTCCTAATTCGGATTCCAGCGTTATGGATCCATTTAGCTTTTCTATTGTTTCCTTTACAATGTATAAGCCAATTCCAGACCCTACAGATTTTTTGGAAACCCGGTAAAACATATCAAATATTTTTTGATGGTTTTCTGTCTTAATTCCTACCCCATTGTCTTTGATACTGATTGTAGCATTTCCGTTTGAATGCACTACATTAATTTCAACAAACGACTTGGTTGATTGGGGGTCACTGTATCTTATAGCATTTGAAATTAGATTATTGAGAATAATACTTATCCGGCCTTTATCTGAATAGAATGCACCGTCATCTATTACGTGGAATTTTATATCAATATTGCTATTGCCTGCGCTCATGAATTTAATGTTACTAATGGAATCGTTCAGGAGTTCTTCAAAATCAATTACTTCTTTTTCCACTTCCATTCGTGTATTTCTGGAATAATCAAGAATATCGAGAATGAAACTATCCAGTTTATTCACACTTGCCTTAAGCAATCCGATATCCTCACGCAATAATGGATCGGATGTTTCTGCTTCAATAAAAGAGATGATGCCTTTCATGGACGATAATGGAGCTCTGAGATCATGTGTGGCGCTATATACGAATTTGTCGAGTTCGGCATTTGTTTTTTTCAACTCTTCATTCGAACTTTTTATGGTTTCGAGATGTTTCTTCCTGTCGGTAATATCCCTGAAATTAATAACCATACCTTTTACTGCGGGTTGGTGTATTAGGTTTGCCACCACAGCTTCACACCAGAGGTACGTGCCATCTTTCTTCAACCTGCGGTAGGAGAGTGTTTTTATTTTTCCGGGGTTGCTAACAAGGTCGTAAAAGTTCTCCTGTATCTCGGGCAAATCCTCAGGGTGAACATAGCTAGAGCTTGAAGTCCCTAACAATTCTTCTGAGGTATAGCCTGTAATATTGAATAGTGAATCGCTTGCATAAATAATCTCAGCCTTATCATTTATAACAGTTATTGCATCGGAGGAATGTTCAATTAATGAACGGAAACGTTCTTCACTATTTTGTAATGCTATTTCAAACTCTTTACGTTTTGTTATATCCGCAGTTACACCATCTATGCGTATAATGGAGCCTGTTTCATTAAACGTAGGAATAACGGTGTTTTCAATCCAGCGAATACTTTTATCTTTATGAACAATACGATATTGAAGTGTAGACCTTTCTCCCAGATAAAGACTTTCGGCTAGTTTAACATCTTCCGGATAGATAACATCTTCCCAAAGTGTAGGGTTTTCCATAAACTCATGAACGGAGTAACCATAAACTTTTTCACAAGCTACAGATACATAAATGTATTTACCACTTTTCACATCCTTAGAAAAAATGATTTCATCTATGCTTGACAATATCCTGCTCAATTCATCATGTGCTCTCTTTGAGTCCAGTGTTTCTTTTTTAAGGTTATTGTTTAGTTCAACCATTTCTTTCGAACTCAAATCAATTGACCTTTCCAGCATTTTTCGATCCCTTTCGCTATGGTTATAGGTTTCGCTGATGATTTCAAAAAATGCAGCTAAATTATCCGGAATAGAAAAATCGTTTCCGAAAAACTTATTGATTTGTCTTGATAGAAGTCGATTTAATGTACTCATGATAGTTCGGTAAAAGTGGTAACGGTCATTGTTTGATTATGCAATTCACATTTCATAAAATTGAAGGAAGGGGAAATCTCACCGTAGGAGTAAAATCCGCTAATGGCTGTTTCCTGTCCATAAATAGCTCTGATTTCTTCTACTTCTTCTTCTATTCGTTGGCCCAAAACAAGTTTTCTGCCAACGCAGCTTATCAATATTGCCAGATCCGGTTTTTGAGATATGCTTTCCATACTGTTTTGGGCAGCATTGGAAGCTCCTTCTATGAGGCGATCTACATTCGCTTTCATTAGTTGGGCATAAGCGCCTTGGGGCATATTACCGGCAAAAGTCAAACTCTTTTGTTCTTCATTTACCGAAAGAATTGTTCTTACTACAGGGTGATCAGAATCAGATGTGCGTATGCTTAGGGGAAAGAACAAACCTGATCCGGGAAGTTCAGTTGCATAATTACCCAAATATAATTTGTAAACATCCAGGGCCGGTTTTCCATCCAGTTCATACAAGATGTTTTCATCCGATTTGGTAACGAGCCTTTCTACACCAAATGGGTCCCATCCGCCCACACTTCCACAGGTAACAGAAAGGTGATCGCCATAAAAGCCGATGGCAACTATTTTTCCTTGTGTAGGGGGAGCATTGAGTCCCACAAGGGTCCTTTCAAAACGTGGACCATCTCCTGCCAGACCTCCTGTAATAATGGTGCCTTTGGGCAAAAACTCCTGCAGACCCAATACAAGATCGCTTCCATTCACAATATGCCCGTCTGAAATAATCAGCACACTTTTCAATCCCTCAGGATCAAATTCGTTTGCCAAACGGGAGGCGGCTTTGAAGCTGTCTTTCTCATCACTGATTTTTGTAAACGTTGTTTTTATGGTGGTCTTTTCAAAGTGAATGGCAGTGAGGGAAATGGTGTCATCATTCACCTGACAATCAAAAATTTCTCCGGCCGTTGAATTCATTACAATGTCAGCATCGGGATATTCTGTCCTGATTGTTTCATATAAGGAAGCATCATCCAGCAACTCCCGGCTTCCAAATACAAGCACAAGGTTAAATATTGGCCGAATAGCATCGCCCGGGTGCAGGGTTTGCCACCCTGTAAGCTTTGAGAATTTTTTTTGTTCGATTTTCATCTTGATTTTTTTTAAGGATTACAGTGATATTCTATTGATGAATAAGAAGTTTAGCAGTTAAATGAGTTCCTATTTCATTACTTAATTTAATAAAATATATGCCAAGGTCAAGCGCAGATACATTTATTTCAGTTTCTCCGGTTGTAATGTCAATTGACTTTATAGTCTTAACGATGGTTCCTTCCATTGTGTATATGGTGATATCATATATGCCCTGTAATTTATTTTTTGAAGAAAGTATTACTTTGTCAATAGCAGGATTGGGGTAAACCGATAGTGTATTATCGTCACCGGAATCATCATCCGCATCCCAGGTTATACTTTTTAATTCGGAATATTCATATTTCCCATCGTAATCAACTTGTTTCAAACGGTAGTAATTTGTTCCGGTTAAATCAGGATGGAGATCAACGGCAGTATAGTTAGTTTGCATATGAGTGTTGCCTTTGCTTTTAACATAAGCAATTTCAATGAAGCTAGAAGCATCAACACTTTTTTCTACTATAAAGTGAGAGCTTTCAATTTCGGATGATGTGCTCCAGCTAAGGTTAACAGTATTATCCTCTTTTGAAGCATTAAATGAAATTAGGTTAACAGGTAATGCAGATGTTGAGTCGGTAAACAGTAGATAGAATCGATCAGCATTGAAAGAAAGAGGAGCAGCAGCAGTGGTAGAAAAGGCATATGCCCCTCCGGTTATATTTGTTATCCCGCCCGTAAATTTATCAAAAAGGTAAATACGGGTAACGCTTGAAAAAGAAGATAAACCGATAAAATTCAAACTGTAACTTTTGTTTGCTACCAAACCCGTTTTTAACAATAGGGTATCTATGCTTCCGGTAAGAATAGGTCCGATGGCATTGTACGTTAATAATTTGCTACTTGTGGATGTGTAACTTGCTATGGAACCAATTGCATAACTTAATTTCTCTCCATCAAGATGGCCAATTGCATGAGTGGAACCAGGGTACGTGAAAATAACGGCTTCATCCATTACAGTTGTATCCAGCATCTGTATTTTCAGAACATTTGCCAATGTTGTTTTTCCAAAGATCTGAGTTGTATGGTCTGCTGCTTTGTAGGCTTCATTAAAGGAAAGCGTTCTGGTCGCAGTGGTTTTAACAAAAAAGGATTGTCCGGATTGGATAATATTTGATCCTCCGTTTACAGGGCCACCAACAAAATGCCAGCTTGCATATTGTCCTGCAGTTCCAGCTGCAGGGTTAAAAATATAAATCGTTGAATTGACAGCTGTATCTCTTGTTGAAACCCATGAGCTGTTATTCCAGTCAATGGCAGAAGGGTATGGATTGGGTACTAAATTCCACCCTGCACCACCCGGACTTGTATACGTAAGGCCAATGTTTACCGTACCGGTTGAGATTGCTCCGGTTGATTTTAAAACAGCATCCTCCGGTATTGCATAAGGAGGTGTCAGCACGTCACAACCTTGTGTTCTGTCACCGCGCACAAATACTCTATATCCGGTTGTTGAATTCAACGTTGTGGCATTGGTGTTTGAAACAGCGATCCAGGTGGCGGTCGGCTCGTTGTAAGTATACATGGAAGGTGCAGCAGATGGTGTTGCATCTAAACCATTTGTATGCGGGGTCAATACAGGGCAATTTGTTCCTCCTGTTCCGCTACCTGTAATGTGCATATCCTGTTGCCATGCGTTTGAAAGTAGTTGGCCCGCTGCAGGGGATGCTAAAAATCTCCATGTCCTGTTTCTAACACCGCCCGGAATAAACCGTTGGATAGTTACATTTCCGGCAAGGGCACCTGTTCCTGTTATTTGGCCAATACGGGCAGTACCCGAAGCATTTGACAGGAGCGTAAGATTTCCGGATGATACAAGTGTGCCATTGCTTAATGTAACCGTTCCGCTAACCTCAACAGGTGATATCATTTTGAGGGAATCAGATTTGTTCACGGTCATATTAATAAAAGTGGTAAGAGAGTCTCCACTTATATTTTGAAGGGAGTCTCCATTAAAAATAACAGTTGCCGTTCCGGGAGTAAACATTCCGTTATTCGTCCAATCTCCGCCCACAGTAAGGGCAGTGCCATTAGCACTCAGCGTGCCTACGGCAATATTGAGATCTTCTGACACCGTCAGTGAATTTCCCGAAAGGATGGTTACGGTCAACCCCTCTTCATTAATTATTAGATTATTTGCAACGGCAGCAACATTAATATCTATTGTATTCGCTCCTGTAAGCAATACATCATCATTAGCGGTAGGTACACCATCAATGCTCCAGTTATTGGCATCTCCCCAGTTGTCTGTTCCTGCTCCGCCATCCCACGTTTTAATGCTATTAATAACTATGATGTTTGCTGTGGTTGTATAAAGAGAACATCCTCCGGCAGCCGAAAGGGTGTAGGTAACGGTATAACTACCGGGTATGCTGGTAGCCAGTGTCACAATACCGGTAGTTGTATCAATAGAAAGTCCGGCTGTGGAAGAAAATTTTCCTCCGGTTGTTCCAAAAAAGGTTACCGATGCCGTTCCACCATTTACAGGATAGATTGAGTCGGCATAATTAAGACTGGCTGTAGGTGCAACGGAAATGGTAAGATCTGTAGTTGTTATATACACCGGACAGTCACCGGTAGCATCTACCGTATAATTTACCGTATAGGTACCGGGTGTACTGGCAGCTAAATTAATTGCTCCCGTGCTTGCGTTAATAGACAGCCCCGCTATGGAAGAATAAACACCTCCAACATTACCTGTAAGTGTTACCGAAGCTGTTCCTGCGTTTGCACAATATGGAGAGCCGGAATAAGAAATAGTTGTATTTCCGTTACAAACCTCACCAACAATAAAATCTCCAAATTCAGTTACACCTGATGCTTGAATGTTGGTGGAATTTGGTGAAACCGTAACCGGTAATACCCATGACGAACCATTGTATTGTCCTACAGAAAAGGAGGCGGTACTGGCTCCATTATCAATATCACCGGCAACAAAATTGTATGTAGCAGTATAATTTGTAAACACAATTCCACTGTTTGCCAAACTCCAAAAGCGATTTACAGTTTTGCTTGCATTCATACTGGAACTGCTGATATTTGGATGATCTCCGGCAGTAGAGGATGCGGTAAGAGTTCCTGCTGTTGTTACACTTGAAAAGGAAACAGAAAGTGGAGTATAACTTGAAGTATCTCCAACTTCAAAGGGTTTGGCCGTAGCACCTGTTGCAATATATTTTTGCAGGTTACCGCTAACCCAACCGGTATTCTGTCCTGCACCGGTAATGGTTCCTGACGATGGCTGAATAAGACGGTTACTACCTGTGCGTATTGTTCCGGCAACAAAATTCAATATACCATTTACCGTAGCATTGGAAGATAATAGGGTTGATCCTCCTGCTTTATTAATAGTAAGGTTGTTAAAAGCAGACAGCGTATAAATATCCTGTGCAGCAGTACCATTTAATGTGAGGGTAGAAGTTGAGCTGTTCAGTGTACCGTTGATCAAAATATTTCCACCTATTGAATGAGTATAATTTCCCGCATTCAGTATGGAACCGCTGTTTATTGTAAAATTATTTGTAAGTGTCCAGGCTGATGATGGTGTTATGCCTGCGCCATTTGTATTAGATATAACCACATCCTTAAAAGCAACAGGAGTCCCTGCAAGAGTTATTGCACCTGCACCACCAAAGTTAACCCTGCCTGTACTTGAAAAATTGGCACCAAAGCTTATTGTGGCAACTGAGGCAGGAACAAAGTTGAAAACACCACTACTTGTAATGGTCCCATTGTTTATAAGAGATCCGAGAATATTATGTGTAGACGCACCACCGTTAAAGGAAGCACCGTTGCCTACTGTTAATGCATATGCAATGGTCCATCCAACACTTGGATTTACACCTCCGGTATTATTAATATTTATAAAGCCAAATTGAGGAGCAGAAGTTGAGTTCAGCATAGGCGAAACAGAACCATTGAAATTTACGGTTATGGCCACTGTTTGAACGGCATTTATCAAGCTCAACGTTTGTAATGCATTACCTGTAAAAGTAGTTGAGCCAAGTGTGTACAAAATACCACTGTTTATTAAATCGCCATTCATTGTAACATGAATGCCGGATCCTGCATATAAAGCGCCACTGCTATTGATAATAAGTAAACTATCAAGTGTGATGTTATTCAAAAGAGTATAACTTCCGTTTACTGAAATTCGGTTAAAAGTGGTAACGCCAGAAATGGTTTTTGTAGTACCTGAACATAAAATAGTACTTGCTGCTGGTGTAAACGTTCCGGCATTAATCCAGTTGCCATTTAATGTCAATGTCTGAGAGCCGGCATTAAATGTAGCTCCGCTTTCTACGGTCAAATTACCATTCACCGTAATGGGTGAAGTCAGAGTTTTGGTTCCGGCATTTCTGAAAATGATATGACCAAAACTTGTGCCATATATGGCTTGTGAACTTGTACCATCAGCAATAACAATACTTGAATTAGAAAAGGAAGCAGCCGAAAAATTGACCGGTATATTATTGCCACCCACTATAAATGTAGCAGAATCTTCTAGGGTGAAATTGCCACCTAATACAGGTCTGTCACAATTAAATGATTTTATATTCAGTGTACCGGAATGAACTGTTAAATCTCCGTTGATGATAATATTACCGGTAAGTTCTGCAGTGCTGCCAACCGGTTTGTTTACTTCCATATTATTAAAAGTACTTGCCGAAATAGTTTGTGTTCCGCTGCCATTAAAAACGATATGCGCTCCTGTTGCAATGTACGTTCCATTGTTAAGCCAGTTACCTCCTACGTGTAGCATATAGTTGTTAAGGAGCGTTGCTCCTGAAGAAATTGTCACATTGCCAAGTATGTTTATGGTGGATGAATTATCCAATTGACCCGAAGAAAGTAAAAGGTTACCTGCAATAGTTACGATAGAATCGATAGCGGCTATTCCTGATGCCTTGTTAATGGTAACATTGTTATAACTGATGTGTGCCATATGCTGGTTAACATCACCATTATATTCCACTGTGCCGGTTCCTGCAGTAAATACTCCATTATCATGAAGGTAATCATGATCAACGAACAATGTTCCTGCTCCCGAAAAGGTTACCGCAGCATTTCCTGTTTGTTCAAGTGATTTTACCGCAATGCTACCCGAGCCGATAGTCAGATCAATGGCATGGCCGTTTACTCCGTCACTTAGCTTCAAGTCTCCATTCACGGTGATAACCTGACTACCAACATTCAGGGTATGTGTAGCATTTGCACTCCACACACCACTTATATCACCTGAAGTGAGTGAACCTCCCGTTGCCATGGATAAGGTAACTGCCTGCGCAGATGCAAAAACCAGGTTCTTAATAGTTACAGCTGTGCTGATAGATGGCTGATACGTAAAAGGAAATCCGCCTACAACTACAACGTCATTTGCAGAAGGAGGAGTTGATCCCGGACCCACATAAACAGCCCAGTTTGCAGCAGTATGCCAATCTGAACTTACACTTCCGGTCCACATTACCACACTCGGATTAATGGAGATGGTCCATCGGTTGGTTATAGTTGTCAACCCACTTTGTTCAACATAATTGGCAATACTATCGTTTGCCAGTTTGCCCAAAAGAAGCCATTGCGCTCCGTCATAATTCCACAATCCCATATCCGATTCCACGTTTCCGTTTAATTCGTCATCCTCATAATGCAAACGAAGAGTAGCTGTATAGGTACCGGAAGGCACAGTAATATCGTAAACCCTGCTGATGGAATTACCATAAGGAAAATCACCAACAGGTCCTTCAGCCACAAATACAGTAACACTTGTTACTCCTGAAACGGCAGAAAAATTAATGGTATTATTAGGACCCTCAAAGGCATAGGAAACTCCGGTTGTAAAAGTATGCGTGCGCTGAATGTAACCATGGATATGACCATTGCCTGTTCGGGTGTTTGTTATTGTAAGAGTATTTGTGTCCGTTACAATCATTCCATTGGTCATATTTACAATTGCGGCAGAAACATTATTATTTAAAATTAACTCTGTACTTGCACTACTCGTATTGCTGGTTAGGATATTAAATGTAGTTGCACCTGTTACATAAGCTGTAGCGGGTCCTAAGACTTGCACCGTACTTGTGGCGGGAATAAATGTTCCGTTATTGATCCAGTCGCCATAAAGAGAAAGTGTGTAGGAAGAAGGATCAAAGGTAGTGCTTGTACCAATAGTGATATCATTATTGATTGAAATATTACCTGTTGCGGTTTTGGTATTACCATTTGAGAACAACAGATCATGGTAAGTAATAGCATTGATATTCTGTGCACCCGTTCCATTGAAATTTACAGCATTGGGTATGGATGATGTTACATTTAAGGTGCCCGCTGTAATGGTTAAGATATTGGCAATTCCCAATGTTGATCCTGAAGATAATTGTAACGATGTACCATTAAGGGTGGTATTGAAAAGATTTGCTGTCCCGCTTAAGGAAGAAACTCCTGTAAATGTAACAGTGCCTGCTGATGCAGATAAACTACCATTAACAATTAAACCGGATGAAATAGAAAAATTGACATCAGTAGTAACAGAGCCTGCTACAGACAACACATTAAAACTTTTGGTTCCTGCACCCGAGATGGTTTTTGAACTGCCACTCATTGTAATACTCCCTGCACTTGATGTAAAGCTGCCACTTACAGAAAGATTACCTGTAAGATTGAAAGAAGTAGAAGAGCTAACAGATCCACTCATGGTAAGATTATCTAACACAATACCGGAACCGCTGATGGTTTTGCTTGTCCCTGTCATTAATATTGTTCCACCCGAAGCCTGACTTACTGAACCGGATGAAATGGTTGCAAGATTTCCTGACAAGCTGATGCTACCATTGGAGAAAGTAAACAATGAAGCAGCAATGGTGAGGTTATTAAAATTTTGAGTGCCCGAGCCGCTTATTCCTTTTCCCGGACCGGTAAAAGTTACGGTGCTTGTATTACCCTCAAAGGTTCCGCCATTCATCCAGTTGCCTGCAACACTATGTGAAAAACTACCGCCATTAAATGTGGTGGAAGCACCGATGGAAACATTTCCATTAATAGCAATAATGGCGGCTGCTGTAAATGAAACAGAAGTCCCTGTGCCTAATGTGCTGCTAAGATTACCTACAACCGATAATGTTGTTGCAGGAAAAGTTTTTACAACAGCTCCACTTGAACTGCTTAAGACGAGGTTACCATATACAACATTCTGTACCGTTTGATTGGTGCCCGAATATTCTACCGTACTTGCAACTACTAATGTATTGGTAGTATAATTAGTTGGATAAGTATTGGTTCCACCAATCTTCAATGTTGCATTATTTGCCACGTAAAGTATACCTCCGGCACTTGCACGGTTAGCTGTAAAACTTGCAAGATCAAATGTTCCGCTATTTACCGAAAGGTCACCACTGATACCGGCATTTACATTTAACGTAACGGTGTTTGCAGAACTCGAAATAGCGAGATTATTAAAGGTTGTTACAAATGATCCACCCACTGCCTGAGCCGTTGTACCGTTAAAGGTAACGGTAGCCGTACCTGCAGTAAATGCAGAGGTTGAAACATTATTAGTCCAGTTGCCCTTAACTGCAATATTGAAATTATTTGCGTTCAGTGTTCCTGAAGCAATCAACAGGTTATTGTTAACGGTGATAGCTATCGGTAAAAGGAGTCCACTCGAATTGGTAAGTGTTAGATTATAAAATGTAGTGACACCCGAAAAAGTTTGTTGACCTGAAGTGCCATTAAAATTTGTTGTACCACTATTGGTCATGGTTCCACTATTGGTAAGTGTTCCTGAAATATTTAATGTACCCGCAACAGTAGTTGTAAGGGTAGCGCCCGAATTGATGGTAAGATTATTACAGGTTACACTACTACTTATAGATGGCATTCGGGTTGCCGATGAAGTGATAATAACATTGGTTGTTGAAGTTGGTACAACACCCGAGCACCAGTTATCTCCAACAGCCCAATCTGTACTGATATTACCTGTCCATTGTCCCGTTGTAGTAGTGGATACTACGTTGGTATAGGCAGATGCTGTACAACCGGCTTCTGTTATATCTACCTTATATGCACCTGCAGCTGTTCCGGAATATGTTAAGGTCGGATTTTGTGCGGAAGAAGTATAACTATTAGGTCCTGTCCATGCATATGTTGCTCCACTTATAGTGGTAGCACTAAGGCCAAGAGAAGCTCCCATACATACGGGACCATTGTTTCCTGCACCATCGGGAGAAGTATATAAAGTTGTTACTTCTGATGCACTAATTGCCCTGCTGTAAATTAATGCATCATCAAGAGCTCCGTTAAAATAAAAGCTGGAGGGCTGTGAAGTCCATCCGTTCAGATTATCGTATCCTATCCTCCAGTACCCTGTATAATTTTGGGCAGTAGTGTTGCCGTTAGAACCCACCTGCACACCATCAATATATAAAGCCATACCTGTGGTGCTGGATAAAGTTGCGGTAGCAAGATGCCAGATATTATCATTATAAGATAAAGCAGAGTTAATACTAACTACTGATCCCGGATACACAGCGAAATAAATTTGGCCCGCATTGTTCATATAAAGATGACGATCGTACTGTGCGCTTGATCCTGTTTGCAGATTTCCGAACCCGATCAGTCTGCCACCCGCTGTTGTTGATGTTTTAAACCAGATGGATACGGTTAAATTGTCGGGATTTACATAAGGGTCAGCAGTTGAAACGTATTGCGAAGTACCGTTGAAACTATAAGCTTTTCCGGAAACAGAAAAACGATCTGCACTCGCTGTCGGGCTGTTTTGAAGTGTACCATTATTAGTGCCTAAAGCATTATTGGCATTTCCTTCAAACTTATAATGGGCAATAAGTTGTGAGGTAGGAAGTTGAGAAATGGTTGGGGTTGATACATTCACAACAATTGTTGCTTGCGGACCCGTACAGCTACCAATGGTTTGGCTTACCAGGTAATTTACAGTGCCCAACATTGTAGTAACAGGAGTAGGTGCTGTAGCTATCCCTGTAATTGAAAAGGAAATATTGTTAAAACACCTGAAGCCTGCAGACGTAACACCGGTAACATTTATCGTTCCCGAAGTCTCCGTTATTGGAAAGGATGGATTGTCACTTCCAATATTTCCTGAGCCAGCGGAGGTTCCAACACTGTAATTTCCGGCTGTTGCAATAGTATAATTGAAGATAGCGGTAATCTTTACAGCCGAAGCACCCGCACTTAAAGTGGTATTGGTTGAAGAGGTGGCAATGACGGTACCGCCACTGTTATATAATGATAGCACAAGACCGCTTACACTTTGATATGCAGGAATATAATAATCAACCGAGGCTATTATCACATTTGATGCAGTAGTAGTAAAGGTAGTCTTCTTGTTATTGGCAGTATTGTTTACAAAAGCAGTTGTGGTTAAGGTACTTGTTCCACCACATGAACCTGCACCCGCACCCCATAAAAGATTTGACCCTGTAGCGGTTAATTGAGTGGCCGTAGCATTTTGACAATAATTGACCGGACTTGTAACCGTTGGAGCAGAAGGTTGTGTGCAGGTTATTTGTGAACCGCTAATCGCAGTGCTCAACCCTCCTTCCGAAACTGCGTACACTTTCCAGTAGTATGTAACGCCTTCTGTTAATCCTGTTTGTGCGGAGGAAAGCGTATTAGCAGCCGTTTGGTTTATAAATGAATAATTTATTCCATCTGTAGATTGATATACAACGAACCCGCTTTCATTGGATGAGTTGTCTGTCCAGTTCAACGTCATAGTTGTAGCAGCAACATCTGAAAATGTTAAACTTCCGGGAGCAATAGGCAAGGGAGGAGTAAAATCATAAACCTTTCCTGTGGCTGGTTTGCTGGTTACGTTTGCCTGAGTTGTTGAACTCACACTTGATCCCGAATTGCTTACAGAAAGAAAATTACCTGATCCCGTTGCAGTAGCACTAAGCCCGATTGATGCGGAGGCACTTACAAGCGATCCTGTTTCCCGTCTGTATATAAATTCAACTTTACCGGTACTTTCATAAAGTTTTACCTGGAATGACATCGTATTTCCTGTTGCGTTGTATTGCCACTGCGTATTTAAATACTGAACCGTAAACACACGATTGGGTGCACTACCGGTTGTTAGATAAGAAACGTTGGTTGCAACCTGTACATCTATGTCATCCCATAAAGGAGCTATTACGGGCCGTGGGGCTCCTCCCGCAGTTAAGGAATTGCTCAGTGTGGAATTGGTGATGTTTGCACCCAATGTAAGCCAGCCATTTGTGCTTAAGGATACAGTGGTGTAACGCACACCCATGTACCAAAAATCAAAGTTAATCGGTACGGCATTAAAATATCCATCATCAAAGTCACCTCCTGAAAAAGAAGGATTAGTAGGTGACGAAAGTGCTGTAAAGGTTCCGTTAGAAGAAGCGTAAGCATAATTGGTGATATTTTGAGAGATGCAGTTAAACACAATTCCTGTGAGAAGGATGATAATGAGGTAGTATTTTGTATGCATAATGTTAGTGTTTTAAGGATACCGGATGCCACCAATTTGAATAGGTGAAAACTGGTAACACAAAGATTGCACGAACACATACCCCGGGAAATAGTTGGGACTCTGTTTGTGGTGTAACACGTTACATGATAGGGATGTAGTTGTTTGAACTACAAGGGGAGGGTTGCCACAAATAGGTAAATGATTGTGGTATAAGCAAAAGGGAAGTTAATGGCAATATGCTTCCGTTCACGATGTATATCGTGGCTTTTCAGAAATAGGATGTGATGGGGAAGCCTTACACTAAATTGTTTCGTATCGCATAATGTGCAAGTTCCGCGTTGGTCTTCATATTCATTTTTCCGAGAATTCGGTTACGATAGGTACTCACTGTTGCAACACTTAAAGATAGTTCTTCAGCTATCTGTGAAACAGTCTTTCCGGAAGCGATAAGCATTAGCGTTTGATATTCTCTATCAGATAAAAGTGCATGGGGAGATTGATCAAGTGGATGTTCGAGTTGAGTAAGAAGTTGTTCTGCTAAAGAAGGAGTGATGTATTTTCTCCCGGTTAAAATCTGATGTATGGCCTTTACTAACTCAGTATCCGCTGAATCTTTGGCAAGGTATCCGGATGCTCCGGATCTGAGTGCCCTTATTGCAATCTGTTCTTCCGGATGCATACTGAAAACAAGAACAGCGATATGTGAATCTTCGTCCTTTAATTGTTTGAGCACTTCAAGTCCATTCCTTCCCGGCATATCAATGTCGAGTATGAGAAGGTCCCACTTTTTTTGCCTGAGGTGCGCGAAAACTTCAACAGCATTTGCGGCTTCTCCGAATTCTGCCTCTTTAAACTCTTGAGAAAGGATCAGTTTTACACCATTACGTATGGCAGAGTGATCATCAGCAATTAAAAATCTTTTCATACTACTTTAGCTTTGTGGATAGTTGAATAATAGTGCCTACATTTTCCCTGCTTTTGATGATTAAAACAGCGCCTATAATGTTTGCGCGCTCTTGCATTCCAAGCAACCCCATTGAAAAAGGATTCTCAAATTTTTCATTCGCTATTCCTTTTCCATTATCCTTAATTTTGAGGGTTAACACATCTTTATTCTGATTCACTTCTATTCCTACCTCACTCGCTTCTGCATGTTTTGAAATATTGGTAAGTGCTTCCTGACAGATACGAAAAAAACAGGTAGAAATATTCCGCTCAATCAAATCTTCAGTTATGCTGGTTTCGATAATACACTTGATACCTGTTTTTTTCTCAAACTCCTTTACAAGCCAATGGATGGAAGGAATTAAACCCATTGTGTCCAGGATTCCAGGGCGAAGCTCTGTGGCAATTTTTCGTAACGATTGAATGGTATTGTCAACATCCTTCATCAGGTTGTTCGTTATTTCTTCTATCTTACTATCTTCATGATCACGTTTTTTATAGAATGAAAGACCCATTTTAAGACCGGCAAGTTGCTGACCCAATTCATCATGAATTTCTCTGGCAATGTAACTTCTTTCATCCTCAAGTACTTTATTGAGGTGTTGGGCAAAGTTTCGGATCTGAATCTCCGATTTTACGAGCTTATCTTTTGCAAGTTTACTTTCCGTAATATTACGTGCTATTGTCGAAGTGCCGATAATATTGCCTGTTAAATCCTTAATCGGAGATACTGTTAGCGAAATATCGATCAAACTTTTATCTTTTCGTATCCGTTGTGTCTCATAATCTTTAAGATATCCTTTCTGTCTTATTTTACTGGCTATTTCCTTTTCTTCATTTATAAGATTCTCTGGAATGATCAGGGATATATGTTTACCTAATGCCTCTTTATCACGGTGTCCGAAAATGATTTCAGCACCACGATTCCAGCTATTGATTATTCCATTAAGATCAACACTCAGTATAGCATCATCTGATGAGCTAATGATCAGTTCATTTAATGCCTGCTGTTCTTCAATCTTTTTACGTTGTGTAATGTTAAACCCAATGGTTACATATTGATAGGGGATGTCCTGTTCATTGAGAAAGGGTACAATGGTGGTATCTGCCCAATAAAAAGTACCATCTTTAGCGCGGTTTTTTAGTTCTCCTCTCCATACACCTCCCCGGGCAATTGTTTCCCATAGTTCGCTTACAAACGCTTTAGAATGGTAATCAGAACACATCGTACGTTGGTCTTGTCCAAGTATTTCCATACGGCTGAATTTTGAAATCGTGCAAAAATTATCATTTACATATCGTATGATTCCATTCTCGTCTGCAATATCTACAATAGCCGATTCATCGAGCGCATGTTTATAATCCGAAAGTTCATCAAAACTTTTCCTCAACTCTGATGTACGTTGTTCTACACGTTGTTCCAGTGTAATATTTAATAGCTTGATTTCATCTTCAGCTTTTTTATGCTCTGTGATGTCGCGAATAAATCCGATAAACAACTGTTGACCATCAATGACCATAGGTGAAATACTCAGCGCGATATCAAACAGAGTATTGTTTTTATGGAGAGCTTGGATTTGAACGGTTCCGGTCATTACTACTTCTTCTCCTGTTTCTAAAAAACTGCTTAACCCTTTTTCGTGCCTTTCACGGTAACGATGCGGAATAATGGTATCGCTTAATGAACGGCCGATCACTTCTTCTGAAGTCCAGCCAAAAATGTTTTCCGACTTGGGATTCCATTTTACAATAGTTCCTTTATTATCAATTACGATAACGGCATCAGGGGCCGCTTCAAATATCGTTTGTACAATGGATTCGCTTTCTGCTAATTGTTTTTCAGTCTTTTTTTGTTTTGAAATATCGCGCAAAACAATAAAAATACGCTGGGCTCTTGCTTTTTCATCCCGGTAAGCAGATATGTTTGCTATTACATCTGAACTGCTTCCGCTTGAGTGGCGTATGGTCAGGAGAGAATCCTGTACTTTATTTTCTAATGAAACAACCTGTTCACAAATTTCTTTAACTTTCCAGGGCTCTGTAAAATAACTTGAGAAATCGGTATCAATAAGATGCTCATTTAAGATTCCTGTGATACTTTCTGTAATCGGATTCAAATCATAAATTTTACCGTCAATATTAATAACAACGATTGAATCACTGCTGTTTTCAAAGAGATGACGTTTGTATGCCAAAAATCTTACAGAATGCACCTTTTCATTTTGGATGAACAGTATCATCAATGCAATGCATATCAGCAGCACTGCAAAAAAATTGAGAAGGATTATGGGTGAATAGGGAAGGGGGCTAATGTCAATCAAATGCAAGAACGTTAGGTAAAAGCAACAAGTACACAGAAAGAACACTATTGCCTGTCTTCTTCTTATCTCATT
>JAZKGH010000011.1:16057-17103 GCA_040386055.1 Bacteroidota bacterium | reverse complement strand
TATTGATTGATGTTTTGAGGGGCATGAGACATTCCGGAATTACAGAACGTAAATTGGATCGGATCAAAACCTATGGAGCAGGAGCAGATGTTAGCGCGAGGTTGTGGCAATCGTATTTGTTGCAAATGATCCAACTGGGTGTGTTTGAAATTGCATACGACAAAGGAAATGTGTTACATATCACGTCATTTGGAGAAAATATATTAAAAGGAGTAGGAAAGCTGTATTTAAATGAACCGGTTGAGATTGATTATACTCCGGCAAAAGAACGCAGACGGAGAGATAAGATGTTTAATAATACCGTTGAAGAAAATAATGTAGCCTACGAAGACATTACATTGTTTGAACAACTCAGGCGTTTGCGCAAACGAATAGCAGACGAAGAGGAGTTACCACCATATGTTATTTTTCATGACTCGACATTGAATGATATGGTTACAAAACTTCCGCAAACGGAAAGTGCCATGTTAGCCATTTCAGGTGTGTCGCAAAACAAAATGGAAAATTATGGACAACGGTTTTTACAAGTATTGCAGCAGCAGGAAAAAGGAGGATCGTCAACTCTTAATGTAGGAGAACTTTTATCACCAGAAAGACTGATGGCTTATAAAGCAGAACTCGATGAAAAGAAATTACGGTTTAGTGCGGCTGTTGTTGGGAATGTATTGGCGGGAGATAGAACAGAACGATACTATGGTATTGGTAAACAGGTTTCATTTTTTGGTTTGCTAGATGGATTCATGAGCTATGATGAAATCCGAAGAAAGATCAATCCTGTTTATGAACCCATAGAAAAGGCTTTGAAAAAAAGTAAAAAAGAACAAACCGAGTTGTCGGAAACGGAGCGACTGGTGAAGCTGGAAGAGGTTGAACGATATTTTGCGCGACCTGCATATAATCATTTATCGAAAGGTGAATGGGATAATTTGAAAGCAACCATCCGTTCATTGCCTTATCAAAAACCAACGGAGTTGGCTTCTGATGCGCTTAAAGAGTTGAGAAAACAGCATCCGAGAGCAAATGAGCCATGGTCATCTGAAGAACTT
>JAZKGH010000011.1:0-16047 GCA_040386055.1 Bacteroidota bacterium | reverse complement strand
TTTACTAGAAAAAGCATTTACATCCTGTAATAATTTACAATTGATTATTGAAACAATGGGAAGAAGTGAAAAGTCGATCCTCTCCACAGTCACAAAATTCACCATTCCTGATTCACTTTAGAAAAACGATTAAACACCACTAAGAAACTACCTATAGATCCACCTAAACCCCATCCCGTCAACAAACAACAATCCTGTTTCTGAAACACTCAAGTGTATGAGTACGATTGCGCCATGAACAATCAGAAAATAATGCTTGACGAAAATCCAGCAGTGTTATACTGAATTGCCCAACTGTTTGGCTGAACAGGTTAAACGCAATCCGGAGATATCTCCTGCAGATTTTAGGTTTCAGTTAGTAATGGTAGAGGGTGTTGAACTTGAAGTCACAAATTGTGACTTCAAGTTGGGCGGGAGTAATCCTCTGCCGAAACCACTGGCAGGGAAATTCTTATTTATAACGATTTTGTGTTCTTGGGTTGTGTAAATCGCCATTATTGACTGTTGTTATAAATAATCATGCGTTTAGTTTGTGTTTTGTATTGTTTGATCTGTTTGTCGAAACAAATATGAAGCATAAATTAGTTGGTCTTTTTTACGAATTCTAAAAAAATATGCCCGAATTCTCAATGCTGGTTTAAAATAAAGACAAATACTTGACCTTTGTTTCTAAACATTTAGCTTAACTAAAAATCGCATGAAACGTATTAAACTAACTTTGACCATTTTATCATCTGTTGCACTATTGCCATTTGGCTCAAAAGCCCAATGGAGTCTTTCAGGTAATTCAGTTACCTCAGGTCAATTTCTCGGAACAACCAATACTACCCCATTGGTATTGAAACAAAACAATATTACAATGGGCGAAATCAGGAGCAATAACGTTTTGCTCCTGGGGAAAAATCTGGGGGGTGATAATCCTATGTTTCAGGATAATACATACGTATTTGGGCATAACGTATATAATGACGATTCATTTAGTCCTAGTAATTCATTTGCCATAGGACGAAATATATATATTGGAGCTCCAAATGAATTTATATTGGGGTATGGAATCTCCCCATCATCATTACTTTATGGTAGTGGTACAGAAAGTTCGCTATCAGTTGGTTTTAACAGCTCGATTCCCACATTTTTTGTGGGTCCGTCTTCAGGTGTTGGAACTACCGGTAATGTAGGAATTGGTACCACCGGCCCAATAGAGAAATTGGAAGTAAACGGAGCGATCCGTTTAGGGACAACCGCTACCAACTATGCTGGAACTATCAGATATACAGGAAGTGACTTTGAAGGATATGTTGGCGGTCAATGGAAATCATTCACAGCTCAGGGATCCGGCTCCTCTCAGTGGACCGGTAGTGGAAATATTAACTACGGATCGGGAACTGTAACCATAGGGTCTTCTATGAGTTCCAACGCTAAGTTTAATGTATTGGGTGATGCATTCATTACCAATAAGTATTATTACCATAATCAATACAGTGTAGCTGCAGGTAGCTATGTACAAATTAATCTCAATGCAACGACCAATACATTATTATCGGAATTTGCGTATAGAGTTGAATTGGTTACTTCAGGAACAGGAGCTGTTACAGGTTCTGTCTATATTGTGAGGCAAACCAGCGGAACTACGTGGGTGGCTGTTCCTGTGAATGTAACGACTATTAGTGGGAGCAATTCTCCTATGCTTAGAGTAAATGGAAATAAGCTGGAGATATATCATAATCACCCTTCCGCTTACAATATCAAGACTTATGTAACTTCTATAATCACAAATAATGCTACAGTTACCGGTCCTGGCTTTTTTGGTCTTGAAGGCGCATTGTCAGTTATAGACGGTAATCTGGGAGTAGGAACCACTACCCCGTTATCAGCCTTACATTCTAATGGAACTCTTACTGTCGGTTCAGTAACATCGGCAGGTACAATTGGAGCAATACAGCTCACTTCAGCTGCAGGTTCTCCTATATCTGGCCGTTTAACATTTGGAACTGATGGCTCAGGTTGGGGTTTTAGAATTGCTAAAAACCAGGCTGGAACGGTAACGGATTTTGTTACAGTAAAAGACAATGGTAATGTAGGTATTGGTACAACAGATCCTGCACAGAAGCTTAGTGTTGCAGGTCGGGTACAGGCCGTTAACGACAATTCTTATGGATTTACGCATGTAACCAATAACACAGCCAATACCGGATTTTTAACTACTTATAAAAATGGTGCGGATAATAATTTCTGGTTGATGACAGGTAAAATAGGTACAGCAACTGAACCTCACTTGTTATTTGGAACCGGTGGATACGAAAGAATGAGAATAACATCTGACGGTAAAGTAGGGATAGGCGGAGTTACTGCTCCCTCAGGTTCTCTCGAAGTAAAAGGAGATATGAACCTGGGAAATGCGGTGAATGGCCAACGTTGGTTATTCCATACGCGCACTTTTGCTCAATCTGATCAATTGATCATCGCTCCTGATGATGCAAGTGGAACTCCTGATTTTACCAAAGCATTTGGTATTGATAGAAGCACGGGGAAAGTTTATATCGGAAGTGTAACACTACCGGGTAATTACAGGCTATATGTAAAAGATGGAATCCTTGCAGAAAAAGTAAAAGTAGCGGTTAGTGGCACCGGTAACTGGGCTGATTATGTTTTTGCAGATAACTATGAGTTGATAAGTTTAAGTACAGTAGAATCATTCATTCGGAAAAACAAGCATTTACCTGGTGTTCCAAGTGCAGAGGAAGTAGTGAAAAATGGTGTGGATATGGCTGAGATGGATGCTACACTTTTAAAGAAAGTTGAGGAACTTACGCTTTACATGATTGAGCAGAACAAGCAAATCCTTGAGCAAAACAAGCGACTGGAAAAGCTTGAGAGGGAAAATGAACTGCTGAAAACAGAGATTAAGACTAAGTAATTAAGTTCAATCCTTTTAAGATAGCAATATGATATTTCATAAAAAAGGCTTGATGCTTAATAGTGTCATGCTACTCCTTGCATCATGTTTATATGGGCAAAGAACAATAATATTAGATAATTCGACTCTCACCGGGCAACAAACAAAAGTTGCTCAGCAGTATATCGAGATGAACCCTGGCTTTTCTTTTAGCGGGCCTTCCGGAACTTTTCTGGGATATATTGACGAATCCGTTTCCGATGTTGCAATTGATAATGGGATTAATAACGGATCCAATTTCTCACCTGTTCTGAATAAAGCCCTTCCTGTCGGAGCCATAGGTGGATCTCATAGTATATCTCCTTCTGGAGCGGTTTCTTATGAGATTCCGATTCCACTGCCTCCGGGTACCCATAATATGGCACCCAGTATTTCGCTGGTCTACAATAGTCAATCAGGAAATGGCATTGCTGGATACGGTTGGGATATCAGTGGTCTCTCATCTATAAACAGGCAGGGAAAAACCAATTACTACGATCATAAAAATAAATCGTATCCTATTACCTGGACGTATAATGACCGTTTTGCATTGGATGGGAAACGCCTGCTGCTGAAAGAAAGTGATAATGACAATTATGGTTTGACCCAAACTGTATACGTAACAGAATCGGATCCCTTTACAGTGATCACTGCCATGGGTTCATTCGGTCAGGCTCCTTCGTGGTTTAAAGTCGTGAATAAAGACGGATTAGAAATGGAGTATGGAAATACCGCTGATAACACTAATGCCAAATTTTTAACAGAGGATGGAAATTCGGTTATCTCATGGAGAATTAATAAGATCAAAGATGTAAATGGAAATTATATTCTGTTTAAGTATATAAACAATGACAGGGACAGCAGGATTGATGAGATCTTATACACCGGTAATACTTCGGCAGGATTGGCTCCATATAATAAAATAAAGTTCTATTATGATTTCAGGGAAGACAATAGTTCAAGATATGGTCTGGCTACGGAAATCAAAAGCAAATACATACTTCGAAAAATTGCGATCACAGGTGAAAATGGGGCCTTGTTTAAGGAGTTTGAACTCAAACAGGGCTATGATGATCAATATACTTATCTCAATGAAATAATTGAATACGGTACGGGTAGGGGGCGTCTCAATTCTACGTATTTCAGATACGGTGATAATGCTAACCTGTTTGAAACCAGCCAGACAAATATTCTGGCCAACAATGATTATACGGATTTCTTTACCGGTGATTTTAATGGTGATGGATTGAGCGATATTTGTGCAGCAGAATTCAGCTATTTGTCGGGCACCGATATCAAGGTACATTCCAATGGAGTCATATGGCTTCGTAATGTTTATGGAACTTTTTACGGACCAGGACAAACACTTAGCTTTCCAAGCAGTACAAGCATTGTTGGCACAGATAAGATAACCAACTCAAATCAATTTCAATGTGCCGATTTTAATGGGGATGGAGTAGACGATATCCTGGTTCAAACGCTCGGGTTAAATGCTTATGGTAATAGGACTATCGTCAAAGTCTCTTTATATGCAATGTACAACGGAGGCGTAACCTCAACTATTCAGGATTATGCGACACCGGCTTTTGAACAATTGGTAAGAAATGTAATAGACGATCCCAAGCCTGGTGTATTGATAGGTGATTTTAACGGAGATGGAGGATGCGATTTCACCATTATTGCAAGGGCGGATGACTACGATGATTATCATGCGATTACTCCCGGTTATCAGATGTTTGTTTATTATCCGTTACTTGGAACATCTTATGACAGAGTAAGATTTCACACGATGCCGAATGCCGACATGTTTGGTTGGGCAGATCAGTTAAGAGTTCTTGATTTTGATGGAGATGGCGCTCATGAGATTATGGTAGTGAATGACAATGAATCTCATGTGTGGTCAATGCCAACCAGGGATGGTTTATTGGTAGGCAGTGCATGGACTACGGATTATTATGCCAACCTTTTGTATAATGGGGGATATCCTACCAGCAATCATTCAATATTTATCGGAGATTTTAACGGAGATGGGAAATCCGATCTGTTAACACAAGCATGGGCTAATAGCTCTTCATTAAATGTTGGTTACTCTACAGGAAATGGTTTTACTGAAGTTACTCATCAATTCAATGTTCCTGTATCATTGCCTGCCTCATTGGGCAGTTCAGGCGATCTGTTGACAATAGGTGATTTTAATGGAGATGGATTAAGTGATGTACTGCATTGTCCTGCTACCACAACCAGCTATAAAAAGATGTATGTCTATTACTCTCTGGGGAAAAAAGATGTTAATACCTTCAGGGTTAATGTGCATGATTATACTCCGTCACTCAATTTTTATCAGCCGCTTGTTCCTGCAGATCTTAATGGCGATGGCAGAACAGATTTGTTACATTATACAAATTACTGGAGTCCTATTAATATCTTTCAGTTTAACCGTGATGGTACTGAAAGGTTGTTAAATAAAGTAGTTACAGGTACCAGCAATGCTGTTGAGTTTGAGTATCGCAAAATGACAGAAGGTGGTACATTCTACACTAAAGGAGCTCAGACTGCTTATCCATTGATCAATGTGCAATTTCCAATGATGCTTGTGTCCAAAGTTAAGTATGCTAATGGAATAGGAGGGTTTAATGATGTGGAATATTCTTATAAAGAAGCCAGGTTACACAAGAATGGCAAAGGCTTTTTAGGGTTTAAGGTTTTTAGCGAGAAAAACCTGGCGACTGTTAAAACAGAAAGTGAATACGAAATAAATACCACGTATTATGAACCCTTGTTAAAAAAGCAAACCACAACCTTATCATCCAATAACAGCGCTATCAAACAGGTTGATTATACATATAACTTAAGAAGGTTCGATCCTTATATTGTATATGCGCCATACTCAAGGGTGCATCTGGTAGAGTTAACTCAAAATGTAACAACCGATAATTTGAGTGGTACCGTTTCTACCCAAAGCAATACATATGATGGAGAGGGCAATATCACCTTGTCTACAAATGGAATAAGTGGTGTGCATACACAATCAGTAAGCACTACCTATGAAGCTTATGTAACAGGTATTAAAAACAGACCTGTAAGTGTAACGACTACGCAGACCAGGAATGGCCAAAGTGCATATGCAGTGACTACTAAATATACCTATGATGCATTGGGAAGGCCTTTTACCGAAGTGAATTACTTTGGTGACCCCAAAGCTAGTCAAACCACACTGGCATATGATGTGTTTGGCAATGCCAAAAGCAAAGCCATCTCCTTTTCCGAGTATTTTACAGCCGGTTTCACAGAATTAACTCCTTTCGACTCGAAGGGGCGATTTAAAGTAAGCATCTCCAACCCATTGGGCCAGCTCACCACATTTACATACAACCCCCTGTTCGGTAAAGTAATTACTGAAACCGGAGTCGATGGTTTGGTAATAACCAATGAATATGACCAGTTTGGGGCTTTGATCAAACAAACCTCACCTACAGGCATTGTCACATCTGTAGCAAACGGTTGGGCTAATACAGGAGATCTTAGTCAAGACCCTGTTAACCTTTCTCCCTTCGGTTCCTATTGGGTAAATACCATGAAAAGTGGCGCTCCTTCTGTGAAGACATATTATGATCTGCTGGGTCGCCAAATCAGGAGCGAATCGGATGGATTGAATGGAAAAGTTTACAGTCTTAAAACCTATAATAGCAAAGGACTTCTTGATATTGAAAGCAGCCCTTACGTAAAAGTATCGGATAGTTATACCAATGTCATTTTAACCAGCCACACTTATGATGAATATTCGAGGGTGACAAACACTCAGCAGAATACATTGCCTGTAGCATCCAGTGTATTAAATACCTGGTATTCTTATGCCTACGATGCTATAAATAATAAAGTCGCTATAACAATGCCAGATGGTAAAACTGTTACCAAAACAACTGATCCGACCGGCAAAACGATCAGTGTTGTTGATGGTGGTGGAACTTTGACATATACTTATTATAGTCATGGTAAAGCAAAAGAAGTATTGCTCAATGGAGTTTCAACAGCCCAGATGGAGTATGACGTACGGCTTTATCAAACCAAGCTCAATGATAAAGATGCCGGTATCGTTTTATATGCCAATGATTCGAGGGGAAACGTTGTATCACAAACGGATGCAAAAAGCACCACTCTTAATTTTGAGTACAATGGGTTAAATCAACTGACCAAAAAAACTGCTCCATGGGCTACATTTTTATATACGTATGTAGCAAGTGGAAATGGAAAGAATCAGTTAAGTACTGTCTCAGCAACCGGTCATCCGGATTTTTCATCGCAAACGGAGCAATATACTTATGATGGTTTCGGAAGGCAATTGTCAGTAAATAAGTCAGGTCATGTTTCAAGCTATTTCTACGATACCTATGGTCATATTGTGGAAGAAACGTATCCAAATCCATCCAAAGTGGTAACTATTCAAAAAGAATATAATAGCAGGGGATACCTCACAAAAGTGAAAAGAGGGAGTGATGGCGCGACACTTTGGGTGAATGCGAATGGTCAGTTTACAGCTTATACTTATGGAAATGGCAAACAGGTTGTATCGGAATATGATAATTTTGGTTACCTCACAAGGACTTATACAAACGGGGTTCAGGACTTGAGGTTTTGGTTTGACGAGGGGGATGGAAATCTGGTTGGGCGTAGGGATCAAACGCGTAGTTTAATGGAAAAAGACAAATATGATGATATAGACCGCCTTACTCAGTCATTAATTACTAACCAGCCTACGCTAGACCTGTCATATAATACCAATGGAAATATTCTCCAAAAAACAGATGTCGGTGCTTATTCTTATCACACTACAAAACCTGATGCAGTAAAAGAAGTGACAAACCCATTCGGGGTGGTAAGTTTAAACCAACAAGATATTCTCTGGAAACCGTTCAACAAAATTTATCGTATTACTGAGGGCGCAAATATCGGATTTTTTACCTACGATTTGCATGAGGATAGAGCTACGATGGAAGTGTTTGACAATGGCAACAGAAAGTATAAGCGCGAGTATCATGGTGCATATGAGAAAACAATCGGAGGGGCAGCTTATGGAAGTAACACATATGACGTTTATTACGTTAATGGTGGGGCCGGCTTATGTGCCATCATGGTTGAAACGAATGGCGGTGCGGCTGTTACCTATTATGTTCACACCGATCATTTAGGTTCTGTATTAAAACTCACAGATGAAAATGGGAATGTTGTGATGGAACAGAGTTATGATGCCTGGGGACGTCAACGTAACCCTGATGATTGGAGTTATACAGGAATTACTGATCCTCCGGTATGGCTTTCCATGGGATATACACAGCAGGAACATATCTATGAATTCGGTCTCATCAATATGAATGCCCGTTTGTATGACCCGCTTCTGGGTATGATGCTAAGTCCGGACAATATGATACAAGCTCCAGGAGTTACACAAAACTATAACAGGTATGCGTATGTATCAAATAACCCGTTGAAGTATACGGACCCAACAGGGAATTTTTTAGCAGTACCTTTTATGGCAATGGCTTTTACTGCCGACTTTATCAGCAATGTAAAGAATGGATATTCCAACCCTGCAGGCCTAGCTTTTAGCAATGCTTCTAATGCCTATAACGGGATAAACAATGCCTTTCAATACCCGATATATCAAAGCCGAGGAACTAACATGTCTGTGGGGCTTAGTCCATTTAGCATGGGTGTTTCTGCAAATATCAGTTTTACCTATGGCGATGTTAGTATTGGTGGTGGTGTTGGAGTTGGTGTAATGAGTGGCCCTTATGCAAATGGAGGTGGAGCTTATCATCCCACCATCATGGGTAATAAATTAAACATTGGTCTGGGAGCTGGTGTCGGTCCCAATCATCATGCTCTGGGAGGCAGTCTTACCGTGAATGGTTATGGTGCGGGATATCACCAAACAAAATATGGGAATGCTATGGGCCCTGACGGACAACCCAATCCACAAACAATAGGTGGTGCAACGATTTTCTGGGCAGGAGGTTCTTTCCGGCTTGAAAATGATTTTCTGGTATTTAAAGGTGAAGACCGATGGCGATCAGATGGATTTGAACTGACTATAGGGAAGTTTAGTTTTGGAAATACCATTTATAATAACGATCCGGAAACCGAAGGATTAGGCAACTATACTGATGTTAACGATCCAAGGGCTCAAAATGGGTTTCACCAACCCAATAGACCATCTGAAGAAGGGTATACAGCATGGATAAATGGACAGACATACTCTGCATATTTTTGGGGCGGATACAATTTCGGTGGTCATATTGAACGTTTTGGCTTTGCAACCCCGTTTGCTCAGGATATAACCCAAAACCAGGTACACAGGCTTGCTTCCTTTGGTCGTCAGAATTATTACAACAAATACGATTATTTTAACTATACGCCTTACATATATGGTGGTTATAATAATCCTTATTCGTTATGGGGTAAATAACCTCACGGAGAATATTTTTTGAATAGAACTCATAAAAATCCAAACCAATGCTAAACAGACTTTTTATAACCATAATAGTAATTTTTCTTGGGGCCGAAGTCAGGTCTCAAACGGTACAATACACTTACGATGCCGGAGGTTACCGCACACAGCGAAAACTCAAGGTAACATTAAGTCCTCCGTTGATCCTTAATGATACCATTAAAGATTCAATCCTTACTCCAACAGATACACTTCCACAGGAGCCTGAAATAACTGCTGTACAGGAGCAGCAGATGAGGCTTGCAATGGAGTATGGCGTAAGCGTGTATCCAAACCCTGTTCAATCAGCACTTAATATTACGATTGCATCTCTTGCCGCAGATGGCAAAAATGCAGAACTAAGGCTATATGACGTTTCAGGGCGCTCTGTAAAAGAGCAGATCCAGGAGGCAGAACGCTCTGAGATGGATGTATCATCCTTGAATACGGGGATCTATTTCCTTAGGGTTTTTGTCGATGGAAAAATCCTGCAATACAGAATATTGAAAACGGAATAGATCCATTAGCTAAATTAGTTGATATCAGCCTTGCTTGATTTTATCAGGCAGGGCTGATTGTTTTAAATGGTCTTTGGAATGCTTCTTAGGTTTGAATTTGACATTTCCATTATTTTACACTACGGCCTGATATTCGTTTATAAGTCGTAGTTGCCCAAAGTAGTACTTGATGAAAATCCTGTAATGATATACCGAATTGCCCCAAACTGTTCGGCTCAACATGTTAAACACAATCCGGAGAGGTTTCCTGCAGGTTTTTGATTTCAGTTGCAATGGTAGAGGGTGTTGAACTTGAAGTCGCCATTTGTGACTTCAAGTTGGGCGGGAAAATAATAATCAGCCTGTTCCAATTAAATATCTAAAATAGACAGTAGAACGGATTATTAAGGTTACAATTATATTGGTGCTAAAGTAGAATGTATAAAATAAACCCAGATAAAACCTAACAAGCAAATAAATGTGGCTACGAACCCTATTATACTAATAATAAAAAAGATTTTACTTTTTCCACGTCTAATACTACGCTTTTCTATAAAAATCATGTATATATATCCAATGCATATTACTATGCTTGTTAACACTGCTAGAAGCTTATATAAAACGCTCTTGTTTTCTGGTCGTTCTAGCTTCTCAAAACTAGAAATATCAAGAATTTTTCCTTTTAACATAAATTCCGGGTCGCTTTCTCCCACATAAATTATTTGGAATGAAAATCCAAATTTAGGGTCAAAATAGCTCCAATCGATTTTCAAAGAATTGGAATAAATTTTATTCAGGGAAAAATTAGCTATTGAAGAATCAACAGCTTTGATAATTTTAAAGTCTAATATTCGATTTGAATTTAAAAGGTATATCGATAATGGAACTCTAATGTCAGATTTATCAATAGGGATATCACCACTATTCCAAATTGTGCCAGTTAGTAGATAAACATTTCCTAAAACGGGAATTGTATCTTTTTCGTACAATTTTATTTTAGGAGAAGAACTTTTACTGTCAAAAATTAAGGATGGTTCCTGCAATAAATAGGAAATGTTTTTAGTTTTTATGGAATTGAAATAAAATACAATTGATAGAAAAATAGACAAAACTGTCAATATCAGAGTGACAATATTGAATGGTTTTTTAAATTCGTCTATTAGAGTCATTAATTGATAAGTTTAATATTATGGCTAACCAATAATTTATCCTAATTTTGACTCAAATAGATTCATAAAGAGGGTAACATGACCCAAGTTTAATTTTCCTGAAATGGATTTGAGTGTTACAAATAAAAGAAGAGTATAACTATCATTGGCTAATGTAAACATAGAGAGAATTATGTAATAAAGCCAATGAATTATTTTAAGAGGTGAGGAAAATATGTTGAGTCAACAAATATACTGTTATACACAAAAAGAAAAGCCTTGTAAGATATCTTACAAGGCTTTTCTTTTTGTGATCCAGCTGGGACTCGAACCCAGGACCCCTACATTAAAAGTGTAATGCTCTACCAGCTGAGCTACTGAATCATTGCTAACTTTTGTGCTTTCGCTCTTTCGTTAACGGGATGCAAAAATAAGCGTGTTTTTCAATTTGTCAAACCTTTGCTGAAAAAAAGCCGTAAAAACGTTTCGTGCTCTTCATTATGAGCAAATTAAATTTCTAAATCACCTCCAGATTGTAGCCCATTGCGTAAAGCGCAATGATGATTGCCCCAACAACAATGCGGTACCAGCCGAATAGTTTAAACCCGTATTTGGTTAAATAACTGATAAACGCTTTGATGGCAATCATGGCTACGATAAAGGCAACAATATTACCAATGGCCAAGGTAGTAATTTCCTCTGAACCAAAAGAACCGCCTTCTTTGATGTATTTAAAGAGTTTGTAGGCCGTTGCTGCAAACATGGTTGGTACGGCAAGGAAGAAGGAGAATTCGGCCGCTGCTTTACGCGAAAGCTTTTGCTGCAAGCCACCAATAATGGTGGCTGCCGAGCGTGATACTCCGGGAATCATGGCAATAACCTGAAACAACCCTATTTTAAAGGCTTTAGGGTAGGTTACTTCATCATTCGTTTCTGTTTTGGCAAACCATTTGTCAATAAATAGCAGAACAATGCCGCCCAACAAGAGTGTAATACCTACCACTAGCGCATTTTCCAGCAATGCATCTATTTGATCGTTGAATAACTTTCCGAATATGGCAGCAGGAATAAAGGCTACAATAAGTGTAATGTAGAATTGGATGGATTGTAAAAACTTTTTCCAATACAACACGATCACCGAAAGAATTGCACCGAGTTGAATTGCCACTGTGAACATTTTTACAAAGTCATCGGAAGCAATACCCATGATGCTGGATGTTATAATCATATGCCCGGTGGATGATACCGGCAAAAACTCTGTAAGCCCCTCAACAATTGCGAGGATAACAGCCTGAAGAATACTCATGAACGGGAGAGGGTTAGTCTTTTGACTTACGCATAATAGCCACAACCTCGATCAGGAAACCAAGGATGACAACTATAGGAGCCACTGTTAATTTGGTGGTACTGAAAATATCTTCTTTACCCGCCATTAAAAAAAATCCAATACTGATCACGACCAGTCCGATAGCCATCAGGATATAGTTTTCTCTACCGAAAGCAAATGATACGTTTTCTGCTTTTACTGCAACTTTCTCAGGTGCTTTTTTTACGGGTGCTTTTTTATCTGCCATGTTGTTTTAGTTTAATATAGATCATCAATTTTCATGCGCAAGTACCTGTTGGTTGAGATCATGCTGCTTACCATACTAATGATGATACCTGCAATAATAACCACAACAAACAATATTGCAAACTGCGAATTATCGTACAATGCTTTGATTTCGGGAATCCAGAAAGGAGTCCAGTAGAGTAGTCCGCTCAGTAGAATGCAGGAAATGATACCTCCGTACAGCCCATGCAGAAATGATTTAATTGCAAAAGGTTTGATGATGAACCAATGTGTTGCACCAACCATTTGCATGCTTTTAATGATAAACCTTCGGGCAAATAAATTTAACCGGATAGTATTATTAATTAATGTTACGGCAATCAACAAAAAGATCATGCTGATGAGCATTAATGCTGAACCGATGGTTTTAATGTTTTTGTGAATTTCATCAATAATGGATGATTGGTATACCACATCCTGAACAGCTTTATTCCGTCTCAACTCCGTTTCAATTTGTTTGATGGTTTCGGCATTGGCAAACTTCGATTTTACAAACAACTCTACAGATGGCAGGAGGGGATTGAATCCCAGGAATGTTACAAAATCCTGTCCGGTTTCTGCTGAAAATGATTTAGCAGCTTCTTCCTTGCTTACATATATAGCCTTTTTAGTATACTCGTGAGCAGCGATCTGACGGTTGATGTTTTGAATATCGGCTTCCGAAGCATCTTCGTTGAAGAAAATGGTAAGCTGAAAATTTTCCAGTAAATGATTGGATAATTTATTTCCGTTGATAAGGATAATACCAAACAAACCCATCATAAACAGCACAAGCGAAATGCTGATGATGGATGGCAGGTAAGAGATTTTACGTCTTTTTTTGATTGGTTGTTCTGATATCACGGCTGCAAAATTTTACTGAGACGAAAATACGTATTCTTTTAATGTTCTTTGTTTGTTAATACACAGCATAAATGTGGGTAACTTAGGGCTCATATACTTTCATCAATGCCGAAATGAGAGTAGCCGTATCAAATCGTTGAAGGTGTTGATTTAAGCCATCCTTGTTGCGCTGTTGTGTAAAAACCGATTGCATACAGCTAAGTAACCCCGAAACATCATTTGGTTCAAAATACAGTGCAAAGTTTCCCCCTACTTCTGGTAAACTTGAGGCATTAGCTGCGATAACAGGCACTCCGCTTCGCAGGCCTTCCAATACCGGAATGCCAAAACCTTCAAATTCGGAAGCGTATAGGAACATGGTTGAAAGCTGGTAGATAACCGGTAAATCGGCAGCCGGAATGCGTTGGAGAAAAATTACTTTATCCTGAAGCTGATATTGCGCGATGTAGGTTGTTAACTGAGCAGTATAATCAGTTTGTTTGCCAATAAAAACCAGCTTAAGGGTTGGGTGACTCAGTGTATTAAATGCTTTAAGAACCGTCAGCTGATTTTTACGTTGTTCAATGGTGCCTACACACAGCGCAAATGCTTCGGGCAATGAATAAGTTGCCTGTATGGTTTGTTTTTGTTCAGCTGTAGCAGCCATGCTGAATCGTTCATCGCAATTTTGATAACCTACAACAATCTTATCCGGTGCTGTGCCAAAATACTGAATGATATCTTGTTTAGTTTGTTCACTCGCGGCCAGTATAGTGTTGGCCTGGGAACAGGCATGCTTGAATTTTTTAGTATAGATATACCTGTCGATGTTCCCGTAATAGTTGGGATAGCGCAGGAAAATCAAATCATGAATAGTTACTATTTTTTTTCCTTTGAAAGCATCAATGCCAACAGGTAATTCGTTACTCAAGCCGTGAAAGACATCTAGTTTCAAAGCATTGCACATATCGGCAATTGCGTAAGTGCGCCAAAAGGAAGAAAATGTTTTACCTAGAAAACTATCAGGAGTTATCAGTTTTACATTATCCGTTGATGGATAAAAATTATCGTATTCGGATTTTATATTTGGTGTGAAAAGATAATATTCATTCTCGGGAAAATTTTGTAACAATCCATTGATCACAAAACGGGAATAGTTTCCAAGTCCTGTGCCGTTATTGAACGCACGTTTAGCATCGAGGCCAATACGCAAGCCACCGGATACCGGATACCGGATGCCGGATGCTGGATGCTCGATGCTGGATATTGGATTCATTTCCTTTTGTTTATTGATGTTGTTGTCGGATGATGTTACCGAATGTCAGACTGAGTTTATCGAAGTCCTTTCAGCAAGACATTGTCGTTCGAGACGTTGTCGCGCGTGACGCTTCGATATCCCGATAGCTATCGGGACAGCGTGACAAGCTAAACAGCTACATTATACTCTCTCAATGCGTCATTCAACGAAGTTTTCGTATCGGTTGATGCTTTACGTTGTCCGATGATCAAGGCACATGGTACGTGGAATTCACCTGCGGAAAATTTCTTTGTATAGCTACCCGGAATTACTACCGATCGGGGAGGAACCACACCTTTGTATTCAACAGGTTCATTACCGGTAACGTCAATAATTTTAGTGCTCATTGTTAATGTAACTCCTGCGCCCAATACGGCCTCTTTTTCTACACGTACACCTTCTACCACAATACAACGTGAACCTATGAAACAGTTATCTTCAATAATTACCGGAGCAGCTTGTACGGGTTCTAATACGCCACCAATTCCCACTCCACCACTTAGGTGAACGTGTTTACCTATCTGCGCGCAGCTTCCTACAGTTGCCCATGTATCTACCATTGTTCCTTCGTCAACATAAGCGCCAATGTTTACATAACTTGGCATCATAATCACACCTTTTTGCAAGAACGCTCCATAACGGGCAACAGCATGTGGTACCACACGAACACCTTGCTCTGCATAATTCTTTTTCAATTTCATTTTATCATGAAACTCAAACGGACCTACTTCAATAGTTTCCATTTGTTGGATGGGGAAATACAAAATCACGGCCTTTTTTACCCAATCGTTCACCTGCCAGCCTGTAGCTGTTGGTTCTGCGGTGCGTAATTTACCCTTATCCAACAGTTCTATAACTTCCCTGATGGTTTCCTGTGAGGATGCTTCTTTTAGTAATTCCCTGTTGTTCCAGATGTTTTCGATGATTTCCTGCGTACTCATGTATAAAATATTTTGCGGCTAAACTACTGTTTAAAGAGGAAAGACAAAAGAAGAAAGAGTTTAGATGTTGGAGGAAAGAGGTTGGAAGATGGAGTTTGGATGATGGATGAGACCCAACCCCGAAGGGGTTGAATATATCTTAACAGGCAAAAAGTTAACTATATACTCTTATTGAAATGAATCCTATGCTGATGATAAACAAGCTAACCGGTAACGTTTGTCCCTGAAGGAGGGAAGTTAGTCATTGGTGGCTGAGCGGTCCGATAGTTATCGGACGAAACCACACACCGATGACTTCGTCCGATAACTAT
>JAZKGH010000010.1:0-7236 GCA_040386055.1 Bacteroidota bacterium | reverse complement strand
CTATTTCATGTTTGAGTAAAAAGGTAGAAACACCGGTTTCCGTTTCTCCGTTGATAATAGCCCAGTTAATCGGAGCCGCACCTCTATAGTCGGGCAATAACGATGCATGAAGGTTAATGGTACCTTTAGGCGGCATATTCCACACCACTTCCGGTAACATTCTGAATGCGATCACAACCTGAATATCGGCTTGGTAACTACGCAGCTGCTCAATAAAGACCGGGTCTTTCAATTTAATAGGTTGTAATACCGGAATGTTATGTGCAACTGCAAATTTCTTTACAGCCGATTCCTGCATTTTCATTCCTCTTCCGGCAGGTTTGTCGGGAGCTGTTACCACGGCCACTACATCAAATCCGGCTTTGATAATCGCATCCAATGAAGGAACAGAAAAATCGGGAGTACCTAAAAATATAACTTTCAAAATATCTTGATAATAAGTGTTAATCTTTCCAGAGAAAGGGAAATAATAAATAAGCAAGAGCCAAAACGATAAAGTTGATGGCTAGTACCACCAACAAATCGGGAATAATTAAAGAAGTATCAATACCATCCATCGCTTTTTTGGAGGCTTTAATTAATACCAATAATAATGGAATGATAATGGGAAAACTAAGTACCGGCATCAGTAAATGTCCATTTCCACTTTTGGCAGCTATGGATGATAACAAGGTGAAAATACTTGAGAATCCAAGACAACCTAAAATCAGGATAAGAAAATAGAACCCCGGTGATTGGGCCATGTTACCTAACAAGGTGGTGTACACCAAAAAGCAAATCAGTGCAATAAACACCATGAAGATATTGTTGTAAATCAACTTTGCGATGATGATCTGCTGGGGAGAAGCAATACCGTAATAATACAACGAACGACCTCTGCTTTCGCCCATAAAACCTTTTGCTACTGCACTAATGGAAGAGAATAATAAGATGATCCAGAACAATGCATTCCAGGTGGGAGCATTCAGCATTTTTACAGCTAAAAAAACCAAAAACACAGAAGACACAACATGCAGTAAAATACCATTCAAGGCATATCGCATGCGCCATTCCGTGGTGAGGTCCTTTTTGAGTAATGCAATGATCTGGTTAGTCATGAATCTTATTTATAGAAATAAATGAAGTCGGTGTAAAGCAAATATTTCTTACGGGTTACTCTAAATTGATTCAATGCGGGTTGCCAGCTTGCCCTGATATCCGCTTCTGTTTTGCCTTCTGTAATTTGTTTGCGCAACATATCTGTGCCGGCCAGCGTATCAAAAAAATCGGTGAAGAATGTTTGTTTCGAAGTATCCTCCTGATACAAACTGATAAGCCAGTCCAAATACAAACGAGGCTCCTTAGTAAAAATAGTATTTACAAATCCTGTGACAAGATACCCTCTACACAGTTTGTTTTTATAAGGAGGGTTTTCCGCAACACCCGAAATGGCTTTGGGTGTGAAAGTATAATCCCCGGTAGTATTCTCAGGTTTTCCGAAACATTCAAAGGGCTTATTCGTTCCACGTCCCAGGCTGTAATTGGTACCTTCAAAAAAGCACAGACTTGGATACAAGGCTATCGATTCAAATGTTGGGAGATTGGGTGAGGGTTTTACAGGCAGGTCGTAACGGTCATTGTGTGTGTATCCTTTCATTGTAATTACCTTAATGTCACAAGCGATACCGTCTTTCAGCCATTTTTCGCCATTGATCATTTGCGCATATTCACCTATGGTCATGCCATGCACTACAGGCACAGGGTGCATTCCAACAAAGGATTGATACTTTTTATCAAGCACAGGACCGTCAACATAAAAACCATTGGGGTTGGGACGGTCAAGAATGATGAGTTGCTTTTTATTTTCAGCACAGGCTTCCATCACATAATGCAACGTTGATATATAAGTATAGAATCGCGCTCCCACATCCTGAATATCAAATATCACTACCTGTATATCTTTTAAATCTTCCTTGGTTGGTTTTTTATGATTGCCATATAGCGATATTACATTCAATCCTGTCTTGGCATCTTTGTTACTTTTGATGTGCACACCCGCCCCGTGATTGCCTCTGAATCCATGTTCGGGAGCAAAGATGGCTTTAATGGAAACGGATAGCTTTTGCAATGAATCAACCAAATGGGTTTTGCCGATCATAGAGGTTTGGTTCACCACCAAACCAATTTTTTTTCCTTTTAATAAGGGAAGGTAACTATTAAGTTGTTCGGCTCCCGTAATCATTTTGGGTTGACCATGAGCCAGCTGAAACAAACAAAGCATAAAAAAACAAAGCAGCTTCTTATATTCGGACATTCTAAATGGGTTCAAGTTTTTCATATATTATAGCAAGACGGCTTTCGTTGCAAAAAGGTTCCGGGACTTCGCGGTTAATTATCCGCATTGCCACAGGAGCTGTTGCTTTAAGTATTGCAGTGATGATTATCGCCATTGCAATTGTGAAAGGTTATCAGTCTGAAATTCGAAGTAAAATTATCGGTTTCAGCACGCATATACAAATCTCTAGTCTGGATATGAACAATTCCTTTGAAACAACTCCCATATACAGGGATACAGTTTTAGAGAAATTGCTCACGCATAATAGTCATGTTACTCACTTGCAACCGTTTGCTATCAAGGCCGGAATTTTAAAAACCAAAGAAGATTTTTCAGGAGTGGTATTAAAAGGAGTGGATACTGCATACGATTGGAGGTTTCTGCAACAGCATATTGTATCAGGCACAACACTTTATTTGAATACCGATAGTGTTTCGAATAAGATATTTTTATCAAAAGTACTCACCGATAAACTCAAACTAAAAATAGGCGATTATGTATTATTATACATTGCACAAGAACCTCCGCGGGTACGTAAGTTTTTGATTTGCGGTATTTATAATACAGGATTGGAGGAGATGGATCGATTGTACGCATTTGTAGATATACAACATGTGCAACGATTGAACCAATGGTCGGAGCATGCCGTGAGTGGGTATGAAGTAGGCCTGAAAAATTATGCAGAGATGGAGCAAGTGTCAACAGAATTGCTGGGTTTATTACCTTACAATTTAGAAATTCATACTATCAGAGATTTGTTTCCGCAGTTATTCGATTGGCTCAATTTGCTCGACTTAAATGTATGGGTAATTATCATTCTGATGGTAATTGTAGCGTGTATAAACATGGCAACAGCATTGCTTATTCTAATTGTAGAACGAAGTAATATGATTGGGTTGCTCAAAGCAATGGGTGCTAACAATCAAAGTGTGTCACGCATTTTTGTGTACATGGCTTCTTATCTTATTGTGTGGGGAATGATTATCGGGAATATTGCCGGTGTGGGTATTTGTTTATCGCAATCTTTTGGAGGCTGGTTCAAGCTGAATCAGGATGCCTATTATTTGAGTCAGGTTCCTATTTTGTTAGAGTGGACTGATGTGGTGTTTATCAATATCGGAAGCTTTATCATTTGTTACCTTGTATTGTTATTACCGGCAACCTTTGTTTCCAAAGTCACTCCTATAAAAGCTATTCGTTTTCAATAAACTGTTACAGCAGCGTTATAAGTAAGTAAACAAGTGTTCCGATATAGGCGGGTAAGAGCAATACCACCATCACAAATAAAATCGAATCATAAAATGCCGTTCCTTTGGTAAAGAGTTTACTCAGGCTTTGCATCATCCAGTAATGTGGAATCGTAATCAATGCTTTGTGAAACCTTGTAGAGAACAAGGGAGTAGAAGTAGGTAGAATAGTTGAATGTGATTGATAGAGTGTTGTTAAAACATTCAGGTTGTTGTGTTCAGCCTGTTTCCAGGTATGTATGAGTTGATGGTGTTCGATGCTTTCAGGTTTCAATGATGGGTTCACATAAGCAAGTGTACGGAGACGTTCTGTTAAGATGCTATTTAACCACTTAACAAAGGAAGCTCCCAATTCATTAGTTGTATTTTCAGTTCGGATTATAGGTTCACCAAATTGCATCATCACCGATTTTCCCGCACCTTCAAAATGTTCATACGTTAATCCGATAGGCACTATCACCATGTTAGCTGTTAGAGGGTCACTCCACGCGCGTTCAGCAATACGTGCCGCACCTTTTTTGAGAGGACGGAGATCCCAGTTTTGTTCGCATTTACCCTCTCCGAAAATCAATACAATACCTTGTTGTCTGAGCAACTCGTGTGAGACATCAAACGTAGACGTGTTTTTTCCAATATTTTCTTTTCCCTCACTTATCCGGTAAACGGGAAGCATATTATATGCTCTGAAAATTGCAGCGAGCATCGGGTTGTTAAAGGCATCACCCCTTGCTAAAAAATGAATGGGACGTTTCAGGAAAGATGCTATAAGCAGTGCATCCAGAAAGGTATTGGGATGGTTGGCTACCAATAATACCGGGCCACTTTCAGGAATGTTTTGCATGCCCTGAAGATGCAGTCTGCGAAAAAATAAAAGCAGTCCGTTTCGTACAATCCACTTGGTAGCATTGTAAATTCCCATAGCTGCAAGATGGTGAATTTTGAGGAATAAAAGTGCAGCTTTTTCTTGTGAAATGTATGCGATTAATAGTTAAACCAGCCTCTGGTAGTAATTATCTTGCGCATGTATTTTAATGTACTCTCCCAAACCTTTTTTTGCCCCGGCTTTGGCCAGTTCAATCATCTGATTCACTATAGCTATCCCGGGCTTTATCGAATTATATAAATAGCCACATCCTGTATATATAACAATGATGGAGCCCTCTCCAATGTGATAGGTAACAATAGATGATTCTTCATCTGAGTGCTGACAGTTTGTATTATCCATTGATTGTAGCGTTTAGTTTTTTATATCCTTAACCTGATATTCTGATGAACCATGTAAAGGTCGAAGTATGAATATTATTTTTTGTGATGCTTTGGGACCAAATATAAATTTGGTAGTAAAGCACCAATTTTTTGGTACTTTACTACCAGAAATAACAAATATTTTATCTCTATCCATCTTGATTATGAGTTGGCTTATACGCTTACGCATGTTTATGGAGTAGCCGGATTATCATGTATGGTATTTTTGAAATAGTATTGTAAGAAAAACAGCCATGAAAAAAAGAAAAAGATTAAAATTAAAACTGAAAGATCATCAGATCACTTTGAACGAAGCGGCCAACTTAACAGAAAACTACAGGGATGCTCAAACTGAAAACGTTTATGTTAAAGCTCAGCTTTTTGGACAAGAAGCTATTAGAGCATTGCTGGATCAGAGTGGATGCATCGGAGTGAGAATGTATTACGGATTAAGTGGGGAAGGGGTACCCAGATTAGTGTTAGCGGGGGTTGACGAAGCAGGCAATGATATGTGTGAGGGCATCATATTGGACAAAGGTGTGTTGTGTCCTACCGAATGTTCTGAGAGCAATGATTTGAACTGCTAATTGAAAATTGTTTCCTATATATCACAACTCCTTTGGATCATTCCAATTGTGTTATTCCTCATGCACTCAAAGCGTCTTGAATCACCCTGGTTCAAGATGCTTTTTTTTTATGCCCTGCTGAATTTGATTGGCGAGGGTATTGCACGTATCCTCGCAGAGTTGAATATTCATAATCACATCGTTTATAATATTTTGGATGTGGTAAATATTACGGTGTATTATTGGGGCATCAGGCAAGGTACTCGGGTGTTGTTTATACACAAGGTTATTTTTGGTGTTGTTTTAACAATGTCTGTTTTTGCCATCTATCATTCTTATAGTTTTATTAATGCCTATAGCTACCTAATGATTTATGGCTACATAGGTTTTGTCTCCTTAATTATACTGTTCCAATTAACATCTCCCGATCAGGATGCGCCCATGGAATTAGGATTGTTTTGGCTTATGTGTGGTTTTATTATTTATTCTTTCTCAACATTGAGCCTGTATTTTTTGCTCAAGTATATTTTGTTCAATACTGATTGGGGAATTATTTACTTTCGAATGTATAACCTATTTATAATGCTTATTACTATCGGGATGTTTTCAAAGTCCTTATTATGGAAGAACAGAAACTAAATATTATGCTTACTGTAATCGTAAGCACCTTAACGTTGTTTAGTTTATCCATTGCTATTATTCTGCTATCCTATCGATACCTCAGGCAGCAACAGAATAAACAGAATGAAATTTTTAAAGCGATACTCGATGCTCAGGAAAAGGAAAAGGAGCGTGTTGCCCGTGATCTGCATGATCAGGTCGGGCCGTTATTGTCGGGTTTAAAATTCAACATTGATTTGTTTGAAGAGGGTGTTGATGTCGGCCTGTTTAAAAGTGAAAATGCCAAAATGATTAACGGCATTATAGATGATCTACGGACCGCATCTTATGATCTGATGCCCAAAGTTTTATATACATTTGGTTTGATAGATGCCATTGAGGATTGCTGCCAGTTTTTTTCAAGGAATACACAGATTAGTATTGTTTTTAATAGCAATATTGAAGGCAGGATGGATATGGAGGAATATAAGCAAATACACGTTTTTAGAGCCGTGCAGGAAATTATCAATAATGCCATAAAGTACAGCGAAGCACAAACAATTCATGTGAATACAGCATGTACGAATGGATGTTTGGAAGTGAATATTGTTGATGATGGAAAAGGATTTGACCTGAACGCTGTTAGAAAGAATAAAATGACAGGTATAGGATTAAAAAATATTGCAGGCAGAATGCAATTGATTGGAGCAAGTAGTGAATTGGTAACAAGTAAGGGAACAGGAACAAAATACATGCTTACGATACCGGTTGGCAAGGCATAAATGAAATAAAAGTGATGGAAAAAATCAATCTAATTATAGCAGACGACCATCCAATATTTAGAGATGGTTTGAAGGCAACACTCAAAAAAATTGACCTTGTGGGGAAAATTGATACTGCACAAAATGGTCAGGAAGTACTGGAACTGCTGGAAAAGGATCAGTCGGTTGATATTATCTTTATGGATATTGAGATGCCCGTTATGGATGGTATTGCGGCTACTAAAATAATAAGAGAGAAATATCCTGAAAAGAAGATTATTGTGCTTACAATGTTTACGCATGCCAGGTATATTATTGAGCTATATGACATTGGCGTTGCAGGTTATGTAATTAAAAATACGGATGCTGTTGAATTGACAAGAGCCCTTAAGCTTGCTCATCAGGGAGAACAATACTATAGCAAGGATGTACATGAGTCATTATTCAAAACCTTGTTGAACAGGGATAAGTTAAAAAAGGACATAACAAAGCAGGAGAAAATT
>JAZKGH010000009.1:0-17506 GCA_040386055.1 Bacteroidota bacterium | reverse complement strand
ATTAACTATCTCAATTCGTATGAAAACACGTTCACTATTTAGAATGAATTATGTTATAGCAGTCTGTTGTACATTTTTATGTTTTAGTAAATCAAATGCACAGATGACGGGCACTCGAACTATCGGTGGCATCGGTCCAAATTATCCAACCATAGCTGCAGCGATCAATGATTTAAACATATTGGGAGTTGGGTCCGGAGGGATTCGTTTTTTGGTTGCCTCAGGGCACAGAGAAGTAAGCGCCAATCTGGTGATATCCATGTCTGGAAATAGTACAGACTCCATTATTTTTAGTAAAAATGGTATAGGAGCCAATCCCTTAATTACAGCAGCTCCCGGTTCCGGAAATAAGGATGGCATTATTTTGTTGAATGGAGCTGACTATGTTTTATTCGATGGAATAGATGTTTCAGATACCCTGTCGAACAACACAGACTCAACCAGAATGGAATGGGGATATGCGGTTTTAAAAAATACAGCCACAAATGGTTCTGAATTCATTACTCTTAAAAATTGTACTGTAACGCTTCAAAAAGCAAATAAAAGTGCTGTCGGAATATATGCGGGTAATCATTTGGTTTCAGACACAACAACATTATTGGGTGCAGGTGGACATACCGGACTCAAGATTATAAATGATCAGATTTCAAATTGTTATACAGGTATTTCAGTTATAGGAAGCACGCTTGGATACGATTCATTGGTCGAAATATCCGGCAACAACATCAGTAATTTTGGAGGAGGCATTAGCCCGGCAAAAGGAATCAATGTGTTTGCACAAAACACTATATTGATTCAGAATAATACCATTAATGGCGGTGCCATGACAAAGGGATCACTAACCGGAATCTTCACACAAACAGGCAAGGGCACGGTTTCCATTTTAAACAATACGATCAGCCTTTCAACGGATAGCGTTTCACAAGTGTTGGCTATCCACAATAATATGGGCACCCTATCTTCGAATATAACTATTAACCAAAATCGGATTAACAGCTCAACCGTTGCAGGTAACTTTACGGGGATCCATAATTCAGTTTTGAGTAATAGTTTGTTCATTCTAAATGATTCCATCAATCAGATCAACATTAAAGGGAATGGGAGTTTTACCGGTATCAGCTGTGATGCTGCATTTGTAAACCGCGATCTCTTCAGGATTGCAAATAACTATATCGGGCAAATCACTGAACTCTCTGTCAACGGAGGGACCATGATTGGTATAGTCGCTAACACAAATGGAGTGACCATTGATTCAAATACAATAACCGGTTTTTATGGAACTGGTGCGGGTGTTATTACGAATAATACGGGAATCTATGCTAAGTGCAAAAGCTATACAGCCGGAGGTGTTATTCAATGTTCGAATAATATCATCAGTAATTTAGTTGGTACAGGAGATATAACCTATGTGGCGGGTATAGATGTTGACGCAGAAACCAGTAATACAATTTCGAATAGGATCAATGGACTCAGATCAGCTTTCGTAATTTTTGGTATTTACAGTAAACAAGGAGTTCAAAATATCTATCGCAATAAGATCTATGATCTATACTCTTCATCCTCGCGGGATGATTATGGTGATGGTATGAACAATGCTGCTGTAACAGGTATTTCGTCTTATTTCGGATCCCGGAATATTCACAATAACCTCATCTCAAAATTGAGTGCACCTGCTTCTTCTTTTGGAAAGGATATATCGGGTATTACGATTGATGCCGGAGGCGCTACCAATATTTATTACAATACGGTATATTTAGACTCTAGGGTAACTACGAGTACTAATTTTGGAACCTCCATTCTGTATGTTTCGTCTTTTACCAGCGCATTTACCGTTCGCAATAATATTTTTGTAAATACTTCACAAACGTCAGGAGGAGGGGTAGCTACTGTTTATAGATTTCTGGATGCGGGAGCAATGCCCAAATTTTCCAATGAGTCAAACAATAATTTATACTACCCGGGAACACCAGCATCCAACCGTTACTTTTTGCAGGGAGGTGGATTTGCATACAATTCATTCGTAACCTATAAACAAAATATAGGACCCAACAAAGATTCCATATCGTATACGCAGATGCCGAGTTTTATGGATACAACAGGAAACTCTGCCGACTTTTTGCGTCTGGATACTGCATATACAACTTTTATTGAAAGTGGTGCCGGCAGAATTGCCAACTATATAAAAGATTTCCGTACGGATAGCGCGAGGCTGGCTGCTAATTATCCTCTTACAGGACAAATCAACGGAGGAGGAACAAATCCTGATATGGGTGCATATGAGGGAGATTATAAATCATTTGCTCCGGTAGCATTTTCATCGGACTCTACCTTGCAACTAACAGGTAATGCGTATCGGAATGTTGCTAGACAAGGAATACTTGGAATGCGAATTATAACAACAGGAGTGGTGTCTCCTCTTAGGGTGTTTGGTTTTGCCTTGGGAGTGGGAGGAACAACTAATATTGGCGATATCAGCAATGCAAGAATGTATTATACCAACTCTAAAAATGTGTTGGACACAACCCGTTTTTTTGGATCAGGAACACCCAACATAAATGGATTTAGCATTACCGGGAATATGCAATTGTTAACCGACACCAATTATTTTTGGCTGACGTATGATGTTGCTTCCAGTGCAATCCCGGGAAATAGTATTGATGCAATATGTGACACGTTGATACTTTCATCAGGAAGATTTGTGGTGACCAACCCAAATCCTGCCGGATCCAAAGTAGTTCCATTTCCACTTTCGGGTACATATACCGCAGGTACCACCGGTAGTTTTCCAACATTGACCAACGCCATAAACACATTGAATTTGTTTGGAATATCGGGTGCAGTAACCTTAAACTTGATTGATACGGTGTATAATGTGGCTAAAGGAGAGGCATTCCCACTGGTGATAAATGCGGTTCCGGGTTCAACAGTTACGGATAGTATTTTGATTAAACCTGCTGCAAGTGTGAATACACGTATAGTCGCTTCAGAACCTGCTGTCTTTATTTTGAATGGAGCAGATAATATCAAAATAGATGGATCGAATAATGGTAGTAACTCCCGCAACTTAACCATCTCCGCAACAAATGGAACGGGTATTTGGATGCAAAATACTACGACCGGAGACTCTTGTGTTAGCAATACATTTAGGAATATTGTGATTAACGCAGGCAATATTGGAATCGGTTGTGGTACCTCGAGTATCAGTACTTCAAGTGTAGGTACAAAACACAATAGCAATGGTATTTTAAACTGCAGGATTACTGCATCAATTATGTCTGTTTATTTGAAAGGATCATCGACCACCGTTCCAAACAAAAACAATTACATTATTGGCAACGAGATTTTAACTTCAGGAGTGTTACTTTCTTTTGAAGATAACATTATTATAAACCAGAATAAAATTACTCAGATTACAGCTTCTGCATTCGGTCTGAGTTTGGGAATAGCAACATTTTCATCGTATGCGCCAACCGGATCGATGGTTACCAATGCACGTGTTTCAAGTAATGAAATAGGTCCGGTGATCAGAGCCAATTCTGCAGCTATAGGTTTAGCTGTTTCACCTGCAACTCTGGGAACTAATATTATTGATAATAACCTGGTTTATGGAGTTGTGGGAAGCGGAACGTCAACCGGCAGATTTACGGTAGGTATTTACGTTGGAGGAGGAGTTGGGTGTACCACGAAAATATATTACAATACTGTAAGTCTTTCAGGAACATCAACCCGATCAACTCCTTCCTGTTATGCTATTGCAATTGGTGGTACCAATCCTGTTGTTGATATCAAAAACAATATTTTTCACAATGCTCAAACGTCATCAAGCACTACCAGTAATAGTTATGCAATAGGTTACAACTCTGCTACGTTTGTTGGTTTAACGGCAAGTAACAATTGCTTATTTACTCAGGGAGCAAATGCAAAGTTTGCAGTAAATGGAGGTATCGGAATAAATACAACAGGAAGTATTCAGGCAAATCTTGCAGCTTTGCAAACGTCTACCGGTCAGCATTCAACGTCATTAGAAATTAACCCGGATCTTGATACAGCAGCAGCGGCTTTTTACAGATCCCGTGTATTAACGGTAATTACAGGAGGTGTTCCACTAGTTAATTTTACTACAGATAAACAAGGTAATGTGCGCAATGCAGGAAATCCGTCATTGGGAGCTTTAGAGCTTATTCCGGTGATAGATGATATTGGTGTTGCAGCAATTAAAGCAGAGAATAATGAGCTGCGTGTTGTAGTAAGAAACTATGGATATAATTTTGTAGGGTCATTAAGGGTCAATTATAAAGTTGACAACAACGCAGTAGTGAGTCAACTGTTTTCGGTATCGCTTAATCCATTTGATACTTCTTCAGTTGTGTTTTCACCCTTTATCATACCTAATGGAATCCATTCCATTAAAGTATATACAACAGCACCCAACAGCAATGTTGATACAATCCGGTATAATGATACTATCACATCTCCTTTGAGTTACCCTCTTTCAGGGATTTATACAGTTGGTGGACTTAGTCCGGACTATAGAACGATTGACAGCGCCATATACGAATTAGGGATAAGAGGGGTTAAAGCTGCAACAACTTTTACTATCAGAAGTGGAGTGTATGCAACTCAAATGTATATCCCATCGATTACAGGAACATCGGATACCGCAAGGGTTACTTTTACTGCTGAGGCCGGAAAAGCGGATTCTGTTTCCATTGGTTTTGATGCCAGCGGTGCCCCGGACAATTATGTTGTTCAGCTTAACAACGCTAAATATATAACGCTCAAAAAGCTAACATTTACTGCTACAGATTCACTTTATGGGAACGTGATTGTGCTTAACAATGAATCTTCTTTTAATATCATCGACAGCTGTAAAATAGTTTCGAGTGTTGCCTCAAATTTTGGTTCGGTGAGTGCGGGAATAAATTCATTTGCTCTTTCGGGCAAGTATAATCTGATACAAAACAATACTATTCAAAATGGAAATTACGGAATACAATTATATGGGTTCAGTGATGTTCCTATCGGTATATTTCCTGCGAATCAAAATCGAATTGAAGGTAACCGTATTCAAAATGCAAAAAGCGCCTCCATTAATATCATCGGAATGTATAATTTGAAAATACGAAACAACACTGTTACCACCTCTCCTTCCATTTCCACTACGCATACCGGAATAAGGTTGGCTAATTGTGATAGTATTACTGAGGTAACAGGTAATACTGTAAAGTTTAACACCGGAGGACAAGGGATTTATTTGGAGGGTTGCGATGGGTTTACAATATACTTTGGTCTTGTTGCAAACAATGATGTTTGTTTGATGAACAGCTCATCAAAAGCAGGGATTTCAACACTTTCAAGTACCCGCTTACGTATTTTACATAACTCTGTACACATAAAAGGAAATGGAACCGGAGCGGCAGCTGCATTTATTGACCACGATTATTTGGGGGGGGCACCAGCGTATCTGAATGTTGAAATGACCAATAATGTTTTTGCCAATTCAGGGGGGGGATTGTCGCTGGCTGTTCCGATGGCAGTGGCTCCTTTGTTGAGCGCAGATTATAATAATTTGTATTCAACCGGCTCTTTAATTACTCAGAGCACTCTGATTAAAAGTGGCAGTAACTATTTCAGAGGTCTTGGAACATCTTACCCCACACTTACTTCCTGGAGAAGTGCCAGCTTTTTAGGTTTGCATGCCGTTTCATACCGACCGGGTTTTAAGAACGACACGTTATTAGAACCGAATCCGCTTGATACTGCTGCATGGTCATTAAGTGGCCGTGGAATTCATCTTGATTCATTGCTGGCGGGTAAAGATATGAAGGGTGTTAGAAGACCGGCTGTTCCATCTGAAGGTGTTCCCGATATTGGTGCATATGAATTTAAACCTGCCGCTGGATCTATTCCTCCACTGGCCAAAGCATTACCGGTTATCCCCAATGCCGGAGATACACAGATTTTCATTTTTGCTGAGGATACAGTTGCAAGGGTAATATGGGATGTAAGTGCCGCTGCACCAATGTATGCAGGAATCAGGCAATATACCGGGGTAACACCTCATGGGATTAGTGCACCTGATTACGTTATGTATTCTTTCGTTAAAATGGAAACATCCGGTTTAGGTACTTCCTCCAATGTATTTAAGATGAAACTTAATTTTCAACCGGAATGGTTGGGAACAATAACGGATAAGAACACTCTTCAGCTGGCAAGTTATACTACAACAGGAGGTTGGGTGGTTGATAATTTAGGCACAACAGATACCATAGCCAATGTAATGCATTCAACTACCTATTTTTCATCGGCCACTTCCATGTTGTTTACCGGAACAAATAAGCTAAGCCCATTGCCAGTTGAGTTGGTTTTCTTTACAGCTCAAAAATCAGGAAATGATGTTGGTCTTAACTGGACGACTGCATCAGAAGTAAATAGTGATTATTTTGAGATTGAAAAATCGTATGACAATAAGAATTTTAATAAAGTGGACTATGTAGAGGCATTGGGAAACAGCAATCAGTCAAACTCTTATGCTTATACTGATTTTTCAGCATTTACGTCTGATAAGCATGTAATTTATTATAGATTGAAACTGGTGGATAAAGATGGAAGTTTTACGTATTCAAATGTGGTGGTTGTAAATCAACTGGAAACAAAAGAGCAAGCTGCACTTGTTTATCCAAACCCATTTGCCGACCAAATTTTCACTTCGCTTTCTTTGTCAAAAGCTACGGTTGTTAAAATTCGGATAATGAATCTAACAGGTCAGGAAGTTTACAATGAAGAAGTGGATGGAGATGCCGGAAATAAGGTTATCACTGTTAACACAGAGAAGCTTGGGGCAGGTATCTATTTCTTATCTCTTGAATATGATGATATGATTGAGGCAAGAAAAATAATTAAACAGTAATCTGCCCCTTCAAAGTAAAATAGGTGATAACAAAATAGGCGTTGAGCATTCAACGCCTATTTTGTTATATGTGTCTCTGGTTTCTTATTAATTTCCGGAATCATCAATGTTCAATCACTATTGTAACAGAGATGTCAGGCTGAGTTCATCGAAGCCCGCTAATGATGCAAAGAAGTTGTAAAGAAGATTGTGCTAAAGGAAGGATACTATAAATTCTAATCAGCATGCAGCACTTCGATGAACTCAGTGTGACATGCTGTGAAGTTTACAACTTCACAGATCCTATTTAAACGTTTCGTTCAATATAATCAATGAGGGAGTGAATACACTTAATGTGAATCTCCTGCGCTCTGTCGGCATATGGACTGTGTGGTGCTCTAATTTCCACATCACACAAGCCATTCATTTTTCCGCCATCCTTACCGGTTAGTCCCACTACTTTAATGCCTTTACGTTTGGCTACTTCAATGGCGTTTAACACATTTTTGGAATTGCCGCTGGTAGAAATCGCAAGTAATACATCGCCTTCATTTCCCACGGCTTCCAAATAGCGGCTGAAAACAAATTCATATCCATAATCATTGCTCACGCATGACATATGGGATGGATCACTGATAGAAATGGCGGCCAATGGTTTGCGGTCGTCACGGTAACGTCCGGTAAGTTCTTCGGCAAAGTGCATGGCATCGCATAAGCTTCCTCCATTGCCACAGCTGATAATTTTTTTATCGTGTTGCAAGGCGGTCACCATTAACTTTCCCGCAGCTTCAAGGGCTTCAAAGTTCTTATCATCCTCCAGAAACTGATTGAGGGTGGTTTGCGCTTCGGTAAAATGTTGTTTGATGGAATTCATGGAGTGAATTATTTTTTTGCGTCAAATGCTTTTTTACCGCTGTCTAAAAAGTCGATAAACTTTTGCTCATCGGTATCAAAAAAATTTGGTCCCGATAGTTGGTTTTCGTTGGCATCAATTACCACATATTGCGGTTGTGCCGAGAAGTTGTATTTGCTAATTTGCAGATCCTGGTTTTGTGCGCCTATAGTTTTTTTCACTTTGCCATCACGTGGTGAAGTATACCAGTCACTTTCGGGCAATTCCTTACGTTCATCGGCATACAGACTCACAATGATAAAATCGTTTTGCAGGCGTTTCAATACTTCCGGTTTGGCCCACACATATTCTTCCATTTTACGGCAGTTTACGCAGGCATGTCCTGTAAAGTCGATAAAGATGGGTTTGCCTTGTTTTTTGGATTCTTCCAACGCTTGTTTGTAATCAAAGTAACCGGTTAATCCATGCGGTAAATGGAGGAAGTCTGCATGTTTGATATTGCCATTTGATGATGAGCTAATTTGATGATTGGATGATGTGTTTTCGCCACCCAAAACAAAGTCTTGTGTTTGCATAGGAGGAAGCAATCCTGATAATCCTTTTAACGGAGCACCGAATAATCCGGGAATCATATATACACCAAACGTGAATGAAACAAGTGCCAATGCAAAACGGGGAACGCTTACATACGGCATATCACTATCATGGCTGAATTTGAGTTTGCCCAGTAAATACATTCCTAATAAGAATGCAACCACAATCCAAATTGACAAATAGATTTCACGATCTAAAATACCCCAATGGTATACAACATCAGCAGTACTCAAAAACTTGAAGGCAAAGGCCACTTCAATAAATCCTAAAACTACTTTAACAGAGTTTAACCATCCACCTGATTTAGGCAAATTGGATAAAAAGCTTGGGAAGATCGCAAACAAAGTAAACGGCAATGCAAGTCCGGCTCCGAATGCAGCCATTCCCAATAATGGTTTTAAGAATTTTCCGCCAACGGCATCAATCAATAAACTTCCAACAATGGGTCCGGTGCAGCTAAAGGATACCAATACCAATGTAAAAGCCATAAAGAAAATTCCACCTAAACTGGTCATGCTTGATTTGGAATCCACCTTATTCACAAAACCATGTGGCAGGGTAATTTCAAACAATCCAAAGAAGGATGCGGCAAATACCATGAAGATGATAAAGAATAAAATATTGGGTAACCAGTGTGTGCTTAACCAATTGCCAAAATCAGGTCCTAAGCCAAAGAAGGCGAATACCAATCCCAGTGAGGCATATATAGCAATAATGGAAAATCCGAAAATGGAAGCGCGGGTAATACCTTGTGCACGGCTCTCGCTCTTTTTGGTAAAGAACGAAACGGTCATTGGTAACATAGGGAATACACAAGGTGTAGCCACGGCTACTAATCCACCTAAAAAGGCAAGGATCATAAAACCTAAAAACGAATCGCCTGTTGACGGTTTGTTGTTTGCTGTTTTCGGTTTGCTGTTTTCAGTTTGCTGTTGTGTTGTAGTGTCGGGTGTTTGTTGCACTGTGGCAACTTCAGCAGTATGGTCAACGGGTGCGGTAATTGCCGATAGTTGATTATCGACTGCGTGTTCCTCATTTGCAGCAATTACTTTAAACACGTTTTTCACTTCGTACGTTTGCTCAAAGGGAGGCATACATACACCGGTAACTTCTGAGCATTCCTGAAAATAGAGGTCTATTTTAATCTGAGGTTTATCGCTCAGGATTTTTACTTTTTGTTTAAAAACAGCTTTTCCGGTAAAAATGGAAACATTGCCGTTCCATATTTCCTCATAGTGTTGCTTAGCACCTTGTGGGGTCGTTTTTCCAACTAATGCAAACGTTTTATTCTTTTTGAAAGTAATCTCGGCAACGATGGGACCAAGGTTCGGGTCGAAGTCGTTGGAGTACATATACCAATCCTTTTCGATATCACTTGTGAGTGTAAGTGTCACTTCATCACCTACTTTAAGCTCTTTTTTATCAGCCGTAATTTTCCATTCAGGTGTTTTTTTCAATACCGATGGTTGCTGATGGAGTTGGGCAAACAATGCATTGTTCATCCCAAATAAGAGAATAAAAGAGAGCCAGTTGAATGATAGTTTTTGCATTATTGGAATATGTTGAAGCGACAAATTTAAGATTTATTGTGAGAGTGAAAAGAAACAACGATTGAAGTGTGCGTTTTTGCATACATAAGCAACTATCTGTGGGAAATCGGCTGGTATAGAATAAGGTTTCCCTAGCTGCCAACATTACTTTCGTAGACATGAAACGATTTGTTAAAATTTTCTTTCTTTTATCTATTCCCCTTTTGTTTGTGAGTATGGTTAACGCTCAGCCTGTTCCAACACCGGAGTTTCCGTTTAAGATGACGGTTGAGCAATACGTAGAAAAGTATGCTAAAATAGCCATTGATGAGATGCACCGCAGCCGCATTCCAGCAAGTATTACACTTGCCCAGGGATTGCTGGAATCGGGGAATGGAAACAGCCGTTTGGCGTTGCAGGCCAATAATCATTTTGGGATCAAGTGTAAAGCCGATTGGAAAGGCGAATCATTGAATGAAGATGATGATGCTCCGCAAGAGTGTTTTCGTAAGTATCCTACACCTTTGGATTCTTATAAAGACCATTCCGACTTTTTGATGAAAGGTGCACGTTATGCATTTCTGTTTGATTTGGAGCCTACAGACTATAAAAGTTGGGCAATGGGTTTGCGCAAGGCAGGCTATGCCACCAATCCTAAATACGGGGAGATTTTGATTGCCACCATTGAAAAAAATAACCTGCAGCGTTTTGATTTGGCCAAACCAACTGAAGTGGAAGTGAAAGAAATTATTGCCGAGAAAAACGAAGTGGTAGCTGAGCAAAAAAATCTGGTGATTAATAATATTCCGGCCATGGTGGTAAGGCAGGGAGAGAGTTACGCGAGTATTGCTTCTGCTTATGATATGCGGGTGTGGCAAATTTACAAATACAATGATTTAACGAAGACTGATGCTATTGAAGCGGGTGATACCATCTACTTAAAACCCAAAAATTACAAAGGGCTGATTGAAACATACACGATAAGCGGAAGTGAAAACATGCATGTGATCTCACAACGGTTTGCAGTTAAGCTTTCGCGTTTGTATAAATACAATCACATGAAAGAAGGCGAAGAGCCTGCAACGGGTGAAACTGTTTACCTTAGAAGCAAACGCGCTGATGTTATCAAATTACGGGCTGGAAATATTCCTGCAATTGCAATAGATACTGCATACAACGACAAAGTTTATGATGACCCCAAAAAGAATATTGAAACGACTGCTCCTGTAATGCCTGAAGATGCTTATAGTGTGGAAGCACATGGGGTGAAAGAAGACATGGCATTTTTCCATACCGTGCAAGTGGGAGAAACGTTGTTCTCTATTGCGAAAAAATACAATGTGCAGGTAGATGGAATCAAGACGTTGAACAACCTTCCGAATGAAAATATTAAAGTGGGAATGCGCTTAATAATCAACCCGAATCAACCGGCCATTAAACCGAATGAAGAAAGTGTGATTCCGGGTTACCATGAAGTTCGTCAGGGTGAGACGTTGTATTCTATTGCACGTTTATATAATTCAAGCGTTAATGAAATTAAAGCGCTGAACGAAATGCAATCGGACACGATTCATGTTGGAGAAGAATTGATCGTTGTGCCGTTGAATGGTGAGAAAGCAACCGAAGAAAAAGTAAACGATAACCCTGATGAACCGGTTTACCATTTGGTGAAAGAAAAAGAAACATTGTATTCATTGGGTCGCAAATATGGTGTTACACCTGAGCAGATCAGACGTTTGAACAATATCATTGATAATAACATTCCGGTTGGAGCTAAGCTAAGAATTCGGTAACCATGCAAGAGGCAAGGTCATATCAACCTTTGTTTTGGCTCATTGGCATTCATGCGCTTTACTTTTGTGTTGCTTTGTCTGTCAAGGGTTTTTATCTCATCGATTCATACGGGTATGCTATGCAGGCTGACAATATGCTTGCTAATGGTTCGTGGTATGCAGAAGACTGGAATGCGCCTTTGCTGGTTGATTATTTTTCCATTCGTCCTCCTTTGTATGCAACATTGATTGTATTTTTCAGATTATTTTCAGATTCTATTATTCCATTATTAGTGCTTCAAAATATCATTAGTATCGTTACTTGCTGGATGATATATTCCTTTGTTGTTCGAAACGGATTTGGATCGAAAACAACTAAACGGATGTTGATTATAGCGGTAATTTTGTACCCCGCACAAATGATACATGCCAATTTTGTAATGACGGAAATCGTCTTTCAATTTTGGCTCGTTAGTGTTTTTCTTACGTTATATGCATTTGCTCAACAGCCTACATGGAAAAGCAGTTTAATTCTTTCGGTATTGCTTTCAGTGTGTTTACTGACCAAACCGGTATCGCTCTTTTTGCCGGTTATTGTATGTGGTTTTATGTTGTGGTTTGTTTTCAAAAAGCAGAGTCGGTGGCAATTGATGATTCCGCAATTATTGGTAGTATTTATGTTTCACGGTATCTGTTTGCAAAACCAACATGCAACAGGATATTACCATTACAGCAGCATCAAAAATATTAACCAGCTAAAATACAATGCGCGTTATACTCTGATAGCTGCCAGGGGAGAGGAATATGCCGACAGCACTGTAGCGGCAGTTATGCAACAGGCAAATGCAGCAACTAACTATGGTGAACGACTAAATATCATGAATGATAAAGCGAATGCAATCATTTTTCAGTATCCGGTTGCATTTGCCAAAGTGTATGCGAAAGGAGTGGTTGCTTATTTTGTTGATCCCGGCAGGTTTGATGTGTTTCATTTTTTCAACATTGAAGAAAAGGGTACACTGGGTTTGATGCATGAGATGCAAACCCAAGGTGTGAGTGCAATACAAACGTATATTGAAAAAGCACCTGTTAGTGTGTTATTTTTATTACTGATGAGCTTGTTGTGGAATTGTTGCGTAGTGTTTTTATTCCTTTATTTTTTATTCACAACACAAAATCATACACTGCGAAATATCTTGTTTGTTTTAGTAGCATATATTGGCCTAGCTACGGGTCCTGTTGGTGTTTCACGTTACCGGGTCCCGGTGTTTCCTTTTTTGTTGATTGGAGTATTATGTGCTTCATATACATATATACAGCGTAAAGAATTGGCCAATGCTTGAGTTGCCTTTTGAACCCGTGATACAACCCATTGAATGGCCCACATTTTTGACGGCCGGAATAGAAGTGTTCATCAAACGGGAGGATACCATTCATCCGTTTGTATCGGGTAATAAATGGCGTAAGCTTAAGTATGTATTGATGGATGCACAATCCAAAGGTAAGCATACGCTTGTGAGTTTCGGAGGTGCTTACTCCAATCATTTAGTGGCGTTGGCGTGTGCAGGTGCTATGTATGGATTTAAAACAATTGCTTTTGTAAGGGGAGAAACAATAACCAATCACTTGTTGGGTTTGTGCCGAACGTGGGGAATGGAATTACGTTTTGTTTCGCGCGCGGCATATAAAAACAAACCGGAGTTGTTTAACGGTAATGCCACAGCCGATTGGTATTTTATAGATGAAGGTGGAAAAGGAGAATTGGCGGCAAAAGGGTGTGAAGAAATACTCAATGAGGTTAATGGATTTACGCATGTGGTGTGCGCCATCGGAACAGGAACTACATTTACAGGATTGGCGAAAGCTGCCATAACCAAAGAAATGAAAGCAGATGGTATTTGTGTGCTGAAAGGTGCCGAAGAGATGAATGTTGAAATAGCAAATGCAATCGGATATCATCATTCATGGACAGTTCATCATCAATTTCATGGTGGTGGATATGCAAAAACATCACCCGAATTGTTTGCGTTCATTGATGCATTTGCGCAACAAACAGGTGTGTTACTCGATCAGGTGTATAATGGTAAAATGGTGAAAGCGGTGGTTGAGCTGGTAGAACAAGGTTATTACAAAAAGGGTGATAAGGTATTGCTTATTCATACCGGAGGATTATTGGGATTATTGAGTCGGTATAGCTAAACCATTGCCATAATTTTATCCGTACTTTTTAACCCATGTCCGCTAAACAGCGAAATAATTTCTTCATTCGGATATCCTTCCATATACTTCATCAACCCCGCAATAGTAGCAGCCGATGTAGGCTCGATGTAAAATCCTTTGGCTGCACACTCTTTCCAGGCAGCTTTGGTTTCTGTATCTGTTACTGTGATAAAAGCACCCTTACTTTCCCGTACATATTGCAGGAGTTGGTTTCCACGAATGGGTTTGGCAATGGCAATGCCTTCAGCGATAGTGGGTTCAGTAGCTATTTCCGAATAGGATGTTTCATTGTTTGCAAAAGCTTTTGCCAGTGGTGCACAATGTTCGCTTTGCACAGCAATCAGCTTTGGCATTTTATCAATTACACCTGCTTTGAGCAAGTCCATAAATCCAATATAACAACCTATTACCAGTGTTCCATTTCCTGCGGGTAATACCACACTATCAGGTGCCCGCCAGCCAAGTTGTTCGCATACTTCATAGGCAAACGTTTTAGTACCCTGAAAGAAAAATGGATTCCAGCTGTGACTGGCATAGTATATTTCGCGGGCAACGTTGAGAGTTATTTCGGCCACATCTTCCCGTGAACCGTTTACAAATTCTATTTGAGCTCCATAAGCGCTCATTTGTGCAATTTTGGCGGGTGATGTATCCTGTTGTAAATAAATGGTACATCTTATACGTGCTGCAGCTGCGTATGCTGCAATAGCACAGCCTGCATTACCACTTGAGTCCTGCACCACATGTTGAATTCCCAACTCTTTCACCTTGCTCATCAACACTGTTGCACCCCGATCTTTATAGGACCCTGTGCTAAATAACTGTTCTTGTTTGATGCCTATGTTTTTACCATTAAAATTAACAGAAACAAGCGGTGTAAAACCCTCAGCAAAGGATACAATATTGTGGTCGGAAACAATGGGCAACGCTTCCCTGTAACGCCATAAATCTGAACTGCGCGCAGCTATTTTTGACAATGGAAATTCAGCTACAAAGTTTATATTGAGGAGATTACCTTCGGGGCTTTGCCAGATCGGAGAGTTGGCATTATACTTTGTGAGAAGAAGGCTATCCTGTAATTCCATGCGGATTAAAATACGGTGATTTTTTTTAATTCATATAAAGTTTCCTTAAAATCACGACTTTAATACCTTCTTAACAAAATTTTAAGAAAGCAATCTTGTATGTTTGGGGGTACGTAATATCTTTATTCTTAATTGATTTACAATAACACCACGTTACACCCTTTTATGATTTGTGTATGATGAAAAATATTTACAAATACCTATGTCTTTTACTACTATTTAGCGTTCGTTTTGTAGCTATGGCGGATCACGTAGTAGGAAGTGATATTACTTACAAATGTACCAGTACTCCCGGAGTGTTTGAAGTTACATTCGTTTTTTACAGAGCGTGTACGGGTATTCCGGTTTGTACGCAGACATGTGGAGCTGCATGTACACGTACATTACAAATTTTGGGTGCGGATCCGGGTTGTGCATCTTCCAACTTTGGTAGTTTCACACTCAATTTAGTAAGCGTAAGGGATGTTGGATTAAATCCTGATTGTCCTAGTGCAAAGAGTATTTGTACCAATATGAACTGCGTTACACCGGGAACTTACACTCCCGCAATTGAGCGCTATGAGTTTAAGGGTTTTGCCAACATTGGTCCAACATCGGGCATTCCGGCTTCTTGCTGTAATGTTAGATTTGTTTTTACAGAGTGTTGCAGGAATGCTGAAATTAATACCGGTGCAACATGGCAGAACTTTTATGTTGATGCTGTTGTAAACCGTTGTGTATCGGTTTCTCCTTGTAATAGTTCCCCTGAGTTGACTAATGACCCATTTGCCGTAATGTGTGGTGGTGAAAACTACGTGTTTAACAATGGTGCAATTGATCCTGATTTGGATTCACTTTCATTTGCATTCGCTCCGGCATTGCAAGCATTTAATAGTTCTGTAACATATACTCCACCTTGGGCTTTTGACAGACCTATGCCATGGTCAGGAGCACCCGATGCAGAATTTCCGGGTGGTATCCGTTGCGATCCGTTAACAGGAGATATTTCGTTTACTCCGGGTAATGCAAGCGGTCAGAATTTTTATGGAATTATGTGTATTGTTGTGAAGCAATGGAAGACGATCAATGGTGTACCAACAGTCATTGGTATCACGCGAAGGGATATTCAGATGGTGGTACTGGCCAATTGCCCGCCCAATAATCCACCACGACTTGTCACCAATCCACCGAACGGTACCAATCCCAATGCACCCAAAACAAGCTGGGAAACATGTGCCGGTGAACAATTATGTTTTACCGTAACCGCAAAGGATACAGACTTTATCCCACCACTAGTTTCGGATACCACCTACTTGAGTTGGAACCGTGCAATTGCTAGTTTGGGAGCTACGTTTCAACCTACATATAATATTGCCAATCGTAAAAAACCGGCACCATTGGGTGGTCCGCGTGAGGATCAATACCAGTTTTGCTGGACACCGGATGATAGCCGTGTGAGCAATAACCCATACTATTTTACGGTATCCGCCAAAGATAACCGTTGTCCGAATCCGGGTCGTGTAACGAGGGCTTTCTCCGTAAAAGTACTTGCACGGGCTGATTTAGCCATTAACAGAAATGACCTTAAATGCGGTAAGTTTCAACCAAAGTATACCAACAATAAACCGGCTTTTCCCCCAACGTTGGTACAATGGCAAATCTCACGTTATCCTGGTGATTTCGGGATGAGCAATAATGCGTATCAGTTTACCAATGTATCCACCTGTCCGGTTCTTCAATACTTCGATCCGGGTAAATATTTGATTATCCTCACAGCAACCACTCAAGGGTCAAGTGGGATCATGTGTACCCGTGTATTTTATGATACCATTAAGGTTGACTCAATGGTTAAACCATTTGTGCATGATACGATCAATTGTTTTGGCGGAAGTGTTCCGATCACAACAATAGCCAAAAACGGAAAAGCACCTTATACCTACAAATGGTATAATAATATTGCAGAAGCAGGAACAGCGCTGCCGCCTTTGAATGCACCAATATTTACAAATCCTGCTATGGTGGTATCACCTACTGTAACCCGCTACTATACAGTTAAAGTACAGGATCTGGATGGCTGTTTCCGCTACGATTCAGTGAAGGTAAAAGTCACCCCTTTACCGGTGGGCATCCTACCGGATTCGAGCCGGATATGTTTTGGCGATAGCTTTACCCTTGACCCTGGAACCAACACGGGCAATATCAAAAAATATGAATGGAATACAGTTACATTGGATACTACCCGCATCATCAAACGTAGTGTATCAGGTCAGTATATCGTAACCTTAACCGATACGGTTAATTGTGCTCAGAATGATACGATGCAGTTGTATGTCAATCCTCAGATCTTCCCGAGTGCAGGCATTGATACCACTGTTTGTTCGGGGGATACAGCAATGCTTCGCGGAGCGGGAGGGCAGATGTACCAGTGGAAAGATTTAAGCACGGGTCAGATAGTAGCTGTAAAAGGATATACTCCTAACAAAGGAGCGCGTCCGTTGAATGTTGCTACACCCACTAAATATGAAGTAAGGGTATACAGCAGCTACCCTGATACCACGAATAAGTATAAAGAATGTTCGGTAACG
>JAZKGH010000008.1:0-5292 GCA_040386055.1 Bacteroidota bacterium | reverse complement strand
TTAAAGATACTGTTACCGTTACTCCGGTCATCAATCCATCAGTTGATAAAGGAACCGTTCCGGCTACCGGTGGTGTTGCCATTACAAATGTATTTGCAAACGATTCAACGAATGGTGTGCCTTCTACTATTATCAATTCTGTTATCTCACAAAGCGGAACTTGGCCTACAGGTATTACACTCAATACTTCGACAGGTGCAATTACTGTTGCCGGTGGTACCACTCCGGGTGTATATCCTGTCACTTATCAATTATGTGATAAGTTGGTACCTGCCAATTGCGCTACTGTTAAAGATACAGTTACCGTTACTCCATTAATAAAACCGATTACTGAAAATGGAATTGTTACATCTTTAGGTGGCGTTGCTATCAATAATGTATTGAGCAATGACAGCACCAACGGAATACCATCAACAATAAGTAACTCTGTGATCACACAAAGCGGAACATGGCCTACCGGTATTACACTCAATACTTCAACCGGTGCTATAACTGTTGCATTTGGAACTGCTTTAGGAGTGTATCCAATCATTTACCAATTGTGTGACAAATTGGTGCCGGCCAACTGTGCAACAATCAGAGATACTATTACAGTAACATCTCGGTTGATGAATCTCTCGGTTAGTAAAACTTCATCTGCAACTTATGTTGCCGCAGGTGATAGTATTTCATACACTATCAAAGTAACCAACAACGGGCCATCTTCATTGTTATCTGGTGAAATAATAACCATCATCGATCAACCTGCCGCAGGTCTTACCATTGGTTCATATGCTACTACCAATGGAACTTATAATAGCAGCAACAGTGCATTAACATTAAACAGCAACTTCACCACAGGTCAGTTTGTTACCCTTAGCGTTAAAGGAAGAGTTGCCCTACCTTACCTGCTTGATTCGATTGCCAATACTGTTTTGGTAAGATTACCGGGTGACATAACCAATACCGGAGATTCAACTTCTCATATTGTTGTAGATGTACATTCAATGATTGATGCTGTGGACGATGATTTCACCAATGACTCAACAGATGGCGCCAAAGGTGGTGTTGCGGGCAATGTGTTATTGAATGATCTCTTAAACGGCTCTCCAATCTCCAACCCAACTAAAGTATCCATCACGTTATTGAATAATGGTGGCTTATCAGGCGCATCCATTTCTGCTTCAGGAAATGTAATCGTACCTGCGGGTGCATGGGAAGGTTCATACATTCTAAACTATCGCATATGTGATTCTACAAATTGTGATTCAGCTACTGTATTGGTAAGAGTGAAACGCGGATTAATGATTACAGCTACTCCGAAATGTATTAATGATGTACCTTATGTATTTTATAAAGTAACACCAAACTTCAACCCTAACGGAACCACTCCGGTTACATTAACCTGGTTGAATGGAAACGGAACATCACTCACTGCATTATCTCCAATTACAAATTCCAAACTTGAAGATTCAATCTTATTTGCCGGCACTAAACCGGATGCATTTGGAAATCCAACCAGCTGGCCGGGATGGTGTTTTGAAAATGGTGTATGGCGTCAATGTGATGACGGATTCTTAGGTGTTCGCCCTACTGCTAAATTGGTAGTGAGTGTCAATCCCAAAGATACTATTTCATTTACCTATCCTCCTGCTACTCCTGCTTGTAATGCATTGCCACCTGCTGTTTCAAGAATGGCTGTTCGCAAACGTGTTACCTCAACAGGTACATACCAAAATGTGGGAGACACTATCTTATATGCTATTGTTGTTGAGAACACAGGGAATGTAAAATTGAAGTCTATTCAGGTAATCGATTCAAATGCAACATTCATTAGTCCACCAACAGGTTTAATTGATAGTTTAAATATTGGAGACTCAATAACAATTACGGCCCTTCATATTATTACCCTTGCCGATTTGCTTGCTAAAACAGTTAAAAATACTGCTTACACCGAAGGTAAAGACACCGGAAATGTTGTTATACATGGTAAATCAGATTCTGTGATTACCCATATGGGACGTGTGGTCAACTTAACTGTGAACAAAACTGCAACGGATACTAATGTAGTTGCAGGTGACTCATTAACCTATACTATCACTATACGCAACAATGGTGTATCGTCATTGATGAGTGGAGAAGTTGTAACCATTACAGATCAACCTGCAATTGGATTAACGATCGGTTCGTATACTCCTTCTACAGGAACATATGATGTAACAACCGGTACGCTTACCTTAAACAATACGTTTACTCAAGGGCAATCAATTATACTGACTGTGCGTGCAAAAGTTGCTGCTTCATACTCAGAAGACTCGATTGGAAATGCCGTTTTAGTAAAACTTCCGGGAGATGTTTTCCATACCGGAGACTCAACCGATACCGTGTACATTTCCACAACGCGTTTAATTGACTTAAGCATTCAAAAAACTGCAGATAGAACATTAGGCCATCCAACGGATACCATTACTTACACGATTGTCGTAAAAAACAATGGAGCCGGTAAATTATATAAGAATGAAACCTTAACCATTCATGAGTTCTTACCTGACAGTTTAAAGCAAGTAATCTTTACGGCAACATCACCTGCAGGAAGCAGCTACAACGATACAACAGGTTTGTATACATTAGGGGATACCCTTGCATCAGGAGACAGTTTGATATTAACCGTTAAAGGACTAATTGATCCGGCATTCACCGGAGATACCCTTATCAACTGCGTGAAAGTAATATTACCTGTTGACATCAAAGACACTAATACAGTGAATGATTCAACCTGGATTATTACACCAATCAGGCTTTATACATCCCCCTTTGATCTCATTGCAACCGATCAAATTATTTGTAAAGGAAATCCAACACATATGTTCGTGAGTTCAACAGGTATTTCGAATCCTGTGTATTCATGGTATATCGATTCAATGCTCGTAACTAAAATAGGTACCGGTCCATCATTTGATACAATGATACTGAACACTACGACATTCTTTATTACAGCTAAGGGAGATAACAAATCTGAAAATGCTCCCGGTACTGCCAAGAAGATAATTATGACGGTGCACGATTATGCATCAGACACGATGATCATCACCAATGATACTGCAGTATGTTACGGAAGACCGGCAACCCTAATAGCAGCTCCTCACGGACCCATTACAGATCCGGTATTTACATGGTATGCATTGCCATCCTTAACCATTCCAATTGCCAGTGGGGATACCTTTAATACAAGTGGATTAACAGGGGATACATTATACTATGTAACCATTAAAGGATCTAATTTCTGCGAAAGCCGTGAATTGCACATTGTACGTGTAACGATTTTGAGAAACTGCGGAAATGCTCGTCTAGGTTTGGCAAAAGCTTTGTCGAAATCAACCTTGCAACCGGATGGATCATTTGATCTGACGTTCAATTTTGTTGGTGGCAATTTTGGTGACGAAGACATTAGAGATGTCAGAATGAAAGATGACCTGAAACCTGTATTTCCAAATGCACAAATCAAAGTAGTGAGCCTAACTACATTGGGTAACTGGAACATCAATAAGAATTATGACGGAGTAAATGATATTGAAATGTTAGATACCGGAAACCTTCTCGCTATTGGTCAGCGGGAAAACTTGATATTAAGTGTAAACATCAAATTTGCTGATGACGACACGACAACCATCTTTAAAAATGTGGCAGAACTGAGAGGACAATCGGTGGTTAACGGCAACCCAATAACCCGTAAATCGCAGGATGGTTCCAATCCTGATCCGGATGTAGCTTCGGGTATTGATTCTACTTCACCAACGCCTATTGTCATTAACAGAAACAAACCAAAACAACCATTGAGTGTATTCATTCCGGATGGATTCTCACCAAACAAGGACAACGTGCATGACTTTTTTGTTATCGAAAATCCGGATGGCTACAGTATATACTTTGCAGTATACAACCGTTGGGGTAACTTGATTTATGAAAAAGATAACTATGATAATTCGTGGGACGGAATAGCGCAAAAAGGCATTATCATAGGAGATGGTGAAGGTGTTCCGGATGGTACATACTTCTATATTGTTGAGTATACTGATGCCAATGGCAAACGCCAAAAATTTGCTCATTCATTAACCATTGCCAGATAATTATTAACCTCCACAGAAATGAAAAAAATAATTTATTCAATCCTATTCATCCTTGCCTCTGTCTCGTTGATGGCACAGCAAGATGCTATGTATTCGCAATACATGTTTAACATGATGGCTGTTAATCCTGCCTATGCAGGAAGCCGTGAAGTATTAAGCATAACCGGGTTATCACGTGCACAATGGGTGGGCGTACAAGGTGCACCTATTTCCAACACTCTGAGTTTTGACATGCCAATTAAAAGCAAACATGTGGGCTTAGGATTGCAGGTGTTCAATGATAAAGTGGGAGTAAGTTCCAGCAGTGGTTTTTATGCAAGCTATGCTTACCGTATTAAACTTGAACGATCCACACTTGCTTTTGGATTACAGGGAGGATTGGTACATTTCACCACACAATATGCACAACTGCGATTGGATGGTGCCCAAACGGTTATTGCCGATAAAGCATTTCAGGAGAATGCCAATATCATTATACCAAGTGCAGGTGCGGGGATTTATCTGAGTGATGACAGGTATTATATCGGAGCTTCGTTACCGAACTTTTTCAATACACAAATATCATCAAGCACACAAGTGAAGGTAAATAAGTATGATCATTTGTTTTTAATGGGAGGTTACGTATTCAACCTTACCCGCGATTTTAAACTCAAACCTTCTGTATTACTAAAAGCTGTAAAAGGTGCTCCAATGCAGCTGGATGTAAATGTGAATTTTTGGATGTATGATATATTCGCTATCGGTGCTTCATACCGCACAGGTGATGCAGCTGTGGGCATGATTGAATTGCAGGCCGCTCCTAATTTCCGTATCGGATATGCTTATGATTATGGATTTGGACAACTGCGTTATTTCCACTCGGGATCTCACGAACTCATCCTGCGTTATGAGTTTGGTTATACCAAGGATAAAATCTTAACTCCCCGGTATTTTTAATTGATGTTCTCACACTTAATGCATTCAACCCATAGTCAATTCAAAATGAATAATTATATACATCCTTTCTCTTTTTGCACAAAAACTTTTGCATTGCTGACACTATTGTTAATCGGGAACATCGTCTCTGCTCAAAATTCTGTTAAGGAATTATCTATACAGGAACGCAGAGCCGAAGAATGCTTCAAGTCCTATCGGTACCTTCAGGCCATCGATGCCTATCTGCCCATTGTTAAAAAAGACTCTAACA
>JAZKGH010000007.1:0-3246 GCA_040386055.1 Bacteroidota bacterium | reverse complement strand
GAGAATTGTTCACTATCAGATAAGCTTTCCCATTGGCAACAGTTATGGATTGAAATACATCCCCCAGTTTTCGCCCATTTGTATTTTCAAATACATCGGGATAAACGATATCGTTATTGAAATCATATACAGTAAGAGATGCATTGCCAAACTGAAAATTCCCCTCATTGATCATCATGATGGAACCTTTTACCAAAGGTGGTAATATAAGATCATCATTCGGCTGAGGTTTCTTATCACAAGAAACCAACCCCAACAAAGTGGCAAAAGCTCCTATCAGTATAATTCTTCTTTTCATATCCTTATAAGTGTATGTAAACCCCGGTTCCGGTTGCATCTTCTATCACACTGAGTTTTTTGTCAGGCTGAGTTTATCGAAGCCCTCACGCACGACTCGGGCATTTGCTCATAGTCGCGGGAAAGCACTTCGATAAACTCAGTGTGACAATTAATTATTGCTTCAACAATTTCTTCGTAGCAACACCTGTTGCTGTTTCTACTTGTACAATATACATTCCTGTTTGCAGGGTTTCAATATTGATTATCGGATTTGCTGATTCTGCAGCCGTTTCCAGCAATGTTCTTCCGTTCAGATCCATAATAGTAATTTTAGCTCTTTCAATGGTCTCAACCGTGATATTGTTTTGAGCCGGATTTGGATACATGTTTACAGCCAATTCTCCTTTTGTGTCGTTTAATCCACCAATCATCTCCAGTGTTAAATTATCAATAGCAAAGAAGCCCGGAGTGTTCATTCCAAATTGCCCTACATCGCTTGACGTCAATGAGAATACTAAACTATCTGCATTACCGAACGAATGTAAATCAACCCATTTCCAGTCCTTCTGAATATAATCTTGTGTATTATCCGATGAGCGGTAATCTGCAAGGTATGTAACAGCACTATCCACCAGGTTACCTGTTCCTCTTTTGAAACCTTTAACGGTTAACCTGAAATAATCTGAATCGTTTCCTGTTGCTCCACCGAATTTTTTACCGAATGCATCTCCGTCTTTCATACTCAAAGCTGCGTATGTTGTATTGGTAACATATAACCCTTTAACGATGGATGATGAACCTCCGGTAGTAATAAGATGATTAATGATAAGCGATGATCTGTTTTGCGCAACTGCATACGTTTTCGAAGTATCTACTCCTTTTCCCGCATAGCAGGTATATAAATTACCATAGCCGGCTGTTACAGTATCAAACTTGCTTGAAACAGCAAATCCTGAACTCCAGTAGTCTCCAAAATTCGAAACGCTGTAAGCATTGTCATACTTAGCAAAGTTCTCTTCAAATACATTCGTCAACTTCACATTACGTTTGTTCCAGAATTTGTTTGGAGCCAGAGTTAAGTTTTCAAAAGATGCTGTATCACTATTCGTCATTACATCATCTATACAGAAAAAAGTAGGTGTATTGATCCCGAATTGTCCGTTGTCGCTTGATGTCATGTAGAACCTCAACGAATCAACATTACCCAGTGATGTAAGGTCTACCCATTTCCAGGTGTTCAGAATATAATCCAAACTATCAGTAGCTGAGCGGAAATCTGCCAGGTAACAATTAACACTGTCTGTACCTTCAATACCATTCAAAAATTTCTTAATGGTTACCACACAAAAGTCCGGATCTGTTCCGGTAGCACCACCAAATTTCTTGGCAATATTGTCACCTTTTTTCATGCTTAATGCAGCAAATGTTCCATTGGTTAAGTACAAACCTCTTACAACTTTTCCTGTATTCGTTCCTGTTAAACGAAGCATACTGTTTTGTTGGCCCACTGCATACTTCAGTGAAGCATTGTTGCCGGCTTTTGGATACGCTGCATACAAATTAGTATAGCCGGTAGTACTGTCATCCTGCATGGTAGAGTATGCCCATCCGTCACTCCAGTAAGCGTAATCACTTTGATACGTGTTAGGAAATTCAAACAATCCGCTGTTGAATTTTGCATCCACCGGTGCACCCGAACCATTTTTAACAGCATTAGACTGTAGGTTAAAACTTTCAAAAGTTGATACTAACTGAGCCGAAGCGCTAAAGGTTCCAAGCCCCAGCAATACGGCTGCTAAACGTGTGTAGGTTTTTTTCATAAACTTTAAATTATAATTTGATTGTTATTGTTGTTAAAAAATGCCGGCCCGGCATGGGACGGTCGGCTACTGCCTGGTACGAACTATTATAAAGGTTTAATACCTGTGCACTCAACACAAGGTTGTATTGTTTCCATGTAAACGTTTTTCCTGCTGCCAATGAAGCTACCTGGTAATCATTTAACCATTGCGTATTATCGGTAGTGATAAAACGTATGCCTGTATACTGATGACTGTAAGCCATAAATGTTTTGCCATATGTTGCCGTAAACTGATGTTGCTGGGTTACACGAGGCACATAAATCAATTGTTTATCAATGGATGCATCATTGGCCAGGATTGTTTGGTTGTTTGTAGACAATACTAAATTTACACTTCCAATGTATTTCAGTTGCAGCTTGCCAACCGGAACCTGTATCGTTCCCGTACCTTCCAGTCCCCGACTCCACACGCTCTTGAGATTTCTGGGAGCCCAGTCAAGAAGAGCGGGTTGCCATACGATCCAGTTTTCAATGATGCGGTTGAAACCTGTAAAAGTTAAAGACGTGCGCACTGTTTTAATGGAGTGATTCAATGTAACACTCAATTCTTCTGACCATCCTATTTCAGGTTGCAACTTTATATTAACAGCCGATAGCCAATAACGTTGATTTAATGTAGGTACGTTGTAAGAACGGGAAACATTCCCAAACACTTTCATCCATTTGGTGGCTTGCCACTCCACTCCCGCTGATGGCATAATGGGTGTCAATGTTTCACTAACCCTTTCTTCACGAATACTTAATGTGGTTGTAACATTTTTGATAAGCGATTGTGTTTTATAGGAAGCAAACACAGATGTTCTGTTCAGATCCTTCCATCCACCATAACCTCTCGAAAATGCAATGGAATAAGTATTGTTGATACCGATATTGAGGTAATGTTTTTCGTTTAACCGGATGCGGGATTCTGCTTCCGTAATATTCGTTTTACTTTGGTTCACTCCGTTCAGGAACGTATTGGAAGGATCCTGAAAATTGATAGTTTCATCCAGGTAAGCCGAACGTATCATCCACTCTGTTTTGTTATGTCTGAGTTTCCATTCTGCCGTTGTACGATAGGCTTCATCCTGCTGAAAAGCCTTTTGATACGGCACACTCATGGTAGG
>JAZKGH010000006.1:0-13621 GCA_040386055.1 Bacteroidota bacterium | reverse complement strand
TGGATGCTGTACCCGCACCGCAATCATTATTGCCTGTTACGGATAAAGTTCCTGATGTTGCGGATTGTCCATATACGACCGAAACGGAATTGCCGGTTGCTGTTAATGTAGCACCGGTTCCACTATAACTCCACGTATAAGAAGTTGCATCTGAAAGTGCGGCTATACTATATGTTTTGGTTTCTCCTGCGCAAGCAGTTGTAGTGCCTGTTATAGTTCCGGCTGTTGGTTTAGGATTCACAAATACTGTTGCAGGATTGCTTGTCACACTTCCCGTTGCATTGCTTGCAATTACCTGATAATATGTTTTGCTGGTGAGGGTAGGAGTTGTATAGCTTGTAGTTGTAGCTCCGGTTCCTCCCACCACATTGCTGAAAGGGCCTGAAAATCCTGCTGTAGCCGATTGCCATTGATAGGAAATAGCGTTGACTGCCGTTACAGTTACTATTGTGGTAGTGCCCGAGCAAATCGTTGCGTTAGAAGGCTGCACACTGATTACAGGCACCGATGATGGTGAATATACGGTTAGTGTAAAATCATAGCTGCGTGAACAGGAAAGAGGTGTAGTGCTTGTAACAGTAAGCGTTGCACTATAGGTTCCTACCGTAGTATTGGCAGGAACCGATAACACAATATTTCCGGGGGCCGCAGCCAACGCGGTTGACGTAACATCTGAAAACCCTTTCGATTTTGCTGCTATACTGTATGCGATGGTATAGTTATCGGCCGAAGGTGAACTTGATTTTGCGGAGAAAGGTAAATTAACAGTTGATACCAATGCAGATTGCACAACAGTAAGTGCTGTGCTGGTAAGTGTTATGGTTGGTGTAGGTTTTGTTGCTTCAAAATAAATAGGAGTGGCAGCTGTAACCGCACATGTTGAATTTAATAATTTATATGCTTTAACATATACGGGTTTTACATCCGTAAAAAGTGCATTAGATGATAGCGTAACACTTCCTCCGTTACCCATTGCCGATGGTCCTACAATCGTTCCAAGACTATCCACAAATTGATACACGGTAAGAGCTTGTGTTCCGGTAATGGTAACACTTTCCGAACCACCAATACAATACGAAATACTACCCCCGGTATATGTTGGTGATGAAGGATTCAAACATCTTACAATAGCAGAATCTGTACTCAATGCGCTTTCGCAATTAGCACCGGTTGTCAGCGTAATATTAATTTTTCCGGAGGTATATAAATCAGTTGATAACAAACCTGAAACGGTCCATGCACCGGCACCGGATACTGTTGTTTGTCCTAGCAATGTTTGGTCGATATAAACTTTTAATACAGTTGAATAGGTTCCTCCCGAAAGGGTTCCGCTCACTGAGCTTTGTCCTTCGGTAGGGGTAGTAATAGCAATAGTATAAGGAGTTAAACTTGTTTGAGTAGTAATGGTTAATGGATTTGATGCGGTTCCCCCTGAAATGCAGGATCCCGCTGTTACTTTGGCCACAACAATTGTTCCTGCAGTTAAACTTAAACCTGTTACAGTCCATATTCCTGAGGCGACAGTGGCTGTACCCAATAATGTGCCTGAGGTATTCGGAGTATAAAGACTCACGGTTGCTCCATCATCCTCGTTGGAATTACCTGTTATGGAAGTAACGGGTAATGTTGTTGAACAACCTGTGCTTACAAGGGTAGGTTGAGTTGCTTGTCGTGATACTTCAACATTGGCTGATGGTGATGGACATTTGCCTGCATCTCCTGCTGTTACCATAATAGTATCACAACTATTAGTGGTTAAGTTTAATCTGCTAAATGTCCACGCAGTTCCACTAACAACAGTTGTAGTGCTTTGCAAAACACCATTAATCAAAAGGTTCACAATAGTTCCACTTGTTGATGCACAAGTACCTGAAATTGAAGTTGTGGCAGTAGTAATAGGCGAAGTAGTAATGGTAGGCGTAACAGAAGTACCGGCCGTGCTATACTGACAATCCTGTAAATAAGAAGAAACACATTTACCGGGTTCCTGAAAGGTGAAATAGTAAACACCCTGAGGAAATGTTTGACCCGTTTGGGTTGAAAAATTTACTGTTTGACTTGCTCCTGTTGTGGTAACAGGATTTACAATATTCACGGCCGAACCACCTTTGTCAGGATAAATGGCCAGTGTGTAATCCGCATTATACCATGTAATAATGGTTCCTGAAGCAAATGAGTTTGCCACGGTATATCCTTTGTTTCCACTTATTTTCGTGAGCGTTACTCCGCTTGTTGACGTTGCATTTGCACAACCCGAAACAGTTTTAATACTGCAATTGTCATATGAAGCACCTTCACCTGCAGCTGTTGCCGTGGCTTTAACAATTTGCCCGTTGGCCAGAGTTACAGTGGGACTCAATGATGAAACATTAATAGTCCATGATGATCCTGAAGTAGTAGTGGTTCCACTGCCAATAAGGGTTACACCATCACTTTGGTAAACATAAACTTTAATGGTAGTTCCTGAAGCTTCTGTGGAAGTTCCGGAAATTGCTGTACTCGAAGGGCTGATAGCATTAATGGGTGGACACACCGAACGATCCAACACAGGATCTCCCGCAACGGTAGGTGTTTGATTATTAATGATGGTGGCAAAACTGGCATCAGCACTTCCCGTGGTATTTCCGGCAACATCTGATAATGCATTATTACCCATTGCCGGATGCGGATTCATAGTGGTTACTGCCACATAACGCATAGGGGTGGTGGATGTAAACAATGATGAAATAGCAGACAATGGAAGATAGAAATCAAAGAAATAATCAGGGTCACCACTGGCTCTTGTCACGGCAATAGATTGTTGGCAGTTGGTATTCCAGCTATAGCTTGCTACCAAAATACCTGAAGATACGCCATCCACATTGAAGGCTTCTACCCTAAAGTTTGTTTCTAAAACGATCTCTGCTTCAAATCCTGGATTTCCTGCCACTGCATTGGGATCAGCATTGGTCCCCGTATAACCGAACTTTCCATCTGTATCAATCAACACCGAATAGGATTTGGAATTAGGAGCATACCCGTCAATGCGGTAACGGTATAAAATATTGACACCATCACTATAGTTCAACATGGCATTGCTGCCTGCTGCATCTACACCCACAATCTCACTAAAATGCCCGGTGGGTCCTCTTAACAAATCGCCAACCGGATCGGGTTTCACCATTTCCGCATAAGGAATTTCACTTTGAACAACGTCATTGTTAGGAGGAGTTGTAAAACCCAACTGGACTCCACCACTTTTTTTGGAAACATATCCGTCTCCATCAGGATCCAAAACAGCGGTACCCGCACCTGTGGCAGGTTTAATAATCATTCCGGGAGTTTGTGCCACTGCCACATTAGCGGTTACAAACAGTAATAGAAAAAATACCGAAGCGGTACGTAAAAATGTATACATAATACTGATTTTGTGTAAGTTATATTCTGGTAGCGTCAGGGGAGCTGAATGGACAAATGTTGTTTGAGATGTAGGGATCAAACACTTATGAGCATCGCTGGGTAACATCGGATGCCGCATTTTAACACTCTCTTTTAAGAGTAGATGAGGTATAAAATTTTGAAAATCAGAACTATAATATTTTGTTTTATTGGTTTTTATGGATTGAATACTCATTTAGCTTTGAATATTTAAGTGTTTGTTTCTCAAGGATTGTTTCAGGATTTTGGGTGCCATTACAGCTATATTTAGCGACCAATTTGTTGCATTCATCACAAGCAATGATACCTCTTAAATACTAATAAAATCGGGCTTTGGGAGCCCCTTGAAAGGCGAGTTATGAAATGTTAAGCAGCCACTTATACTGTTAATTGAAATGTCATAATTTCGTCTGAGTTAAACACCTGTTCATTAAGCTTTTTTTATCTTTCAAGTAATTTGGCTGAATAGTGATGTCGGATATTATAGTTTGGTAATATTCATAAAGTGAGTGAATGTTAGAAAATGTTAGAACTGTAAATGCTATCTTAGCAATAGTTATAATGCCGCTAACATAATGGATAATGATTTCTAACATTTTTGCTCATTCTTTGCGCAGAGCTAAGCGTTAACCCGTTTTTGAAACAGTAATTAATCTAAAAAAGGAATGAGAGTCTTTATGCGGAAAAATACAATTAAGCTTGTGAGTATCGGAGCGTTGTTACTCGTACTATCTGTTTATGTGATTCTTAATATAGGGATTACCAGAGGCTTTTTTGATGAAACTGGTGGCATGTCCGACTCTATTTATAAAGCAATGGATAAATTGCCGGAGGGGAAATATGAGATGGCAATGGCCCGGGAACAGATAATGGCGTACTATTCTGGCAATATGCCGTATTACCATCAACTCACTCAATACTTCGAAAAGAGAGCTGACAGAGACCATAATAGGATTGCCTGGTTATACATTAAATCAAATAAGGCCAGCATTTATTTAGCGGAAAACAAACCCGATTCCGCTTTGGTTATGGCTTGGGAGGCTGAAAAGGAGGCTGATGGCAACAATATTGTGGGCTTAGGTAATATATATAATACGATTGCCAATTCTCATTACCATCTTGGGCATCAGGATTCAGCCAAGTTTTATATGACCAAAGGATACCTATTTGCAACTACCCAAAAAATAGATGTGTTCATATCCATGTTTGGGATTAACCTCGGGACATATTATTACAATCATCTATTGTATGGAGCGGCATCGTACTATTTTAATACAGCGTTGGAAGCATCAAAACGTGCGGAGAATACTCCACTGATGTTGATTAACAATATCACAAGCATCTTGTCTGCTCAACATAAATATAAGGAAGCAGACTCTCTGTGGAACATATATATAGCTGATATGGAAAAAGTAGAAACTCCTTATGAGCGTCAAATGTATTTCTTAAACAGAATACTGCATTTACAGAATATGGGAAGGTGGAAGGATGCTCGCAAAATATACTCTGAGTATAAGCCTGATGAAGTATACGATGTTATGAGAGTTTCATACTTACGTGCGATGCTTAACCAAACGCTTGAGGAAAAACCGGAGGAAGCAGCAGCATTGTTGAAAAGGCATCTTAATTGGGTGGGAGAAAGATATGTACCGGCCGTTTCTGAGCTATTCAGCCATATGCATGATATCATCAGTAAAAATCCGGCCCTTATTCCAATGGATAGTATCATACAATGGGAAAAGAATTTTGTCACAGAGTTGAAAGACGACCCCAAAGCAGCATCTCATTCCAATAAACTCAAATCACTCATTGCCTATAAAAAAGGAAATGCAGTATTGGCATATGAATTAATGGAAAAAAGCAGACTCAATGATGTTGCGTTTGAAGGAATAAGTGATTCCCTCCGTTATGCCGATTTTTCGGAGAAAAACCAACTGAACAAATTGAAAGAGGATATTAACCTTGCAAATCTGGAAATTGTACAGGCAAAAAAAGAGAAAACCTATGTGAACTATCTTTGGATCCTCTCAATAAGTGTGCTTATTACCTTTATAATAGCATTACTGTTTGCACTTTCCTATCGAAAGACAAAACTTGATTATGCTCTGGATCAAATTAGTTTTATTAAGGCTGAAGAAAATTACCTGTTAAAGGAGCAGGAGCTCAACAGCAGAATTGTAAACCTGTCTCAGATGATTGTGATAAAAGCTCAGGATCTGGGAAAAAAGATAAAATTGGTTTCATCTGAAGATAAAGAAACATTGCAGGATGTGAAAAGGGAAATTGATGAGCTCAGCAGACTTGGCATTGAAGATAAACCCCAATTGGCAGATAAACTTATAGATAATCATCAGGGGATATTTGAACGGTTTCCTATTTTTAAAGAAACAGCAAATCTTACCGAAAAACGTATTTTTATTTTGTCGATTGATGGATATAAGCCAAAGGAAATTGCCAATGTTGTGGGGGTTTCTGTTCAATATGTACACAATGTACGTACCCGCCTGCGTAAGAAGTTAAATTTGGATAATAATGTAGAATGGGAATCCTTGAAAAAGACGGGATAATTAAGTACAAAACCTGAGCTTCATTGCAGGCATTGATGGCCAATACCCTAAGGAGAAATCCTGTTCAATGTCCTTTTGTTAAAATTGAATATCTTTATGCCCTCCGGTAACCTGAAATCCTTATGCGTCTGTTAAAGTCACTATTGTTTTTAGTATTGTTCGTGGCACAACTTCAGCTGAAAAGTCAGTCGATATATCCGCGGGAATATTTTCAAAGCCCGATGGATACACCTTTGTATTTGAGTGCGCCATTCGGTTCCCTTAGGGATAATCATTTCCATAGTGGAATGGATATACGCACCTATGAAAAAGAAGGACTTCCCGTTTATGCAATTGCCGATGGATACATAGCCCGCATCAAATATACTTCCAATGGATACGGGAAAGCAATTTACATCAATCATCCTAATGGATACACAAGTGTGTATGGTCATTTGCAAAAGGCAGAGGGAGAATTAGCTGCATACATAAAACGGTATCAATATGAAATAGAGCGATTCGATTTCGATCATTTCCCGGGTATTGGAAGAATAAAAGTAACCAAAGGACAGATCATTGGATGGAGTGGAAACAGTGGCACCAGCACTGGTCCGCATTTGCATTTTGAATTGCGTGATACTAAAACAGAAGAGGTTATCAATCCTCAATTGTTTGGTATTCCGGGGGTAGATGTATATGCGCCTGTTATTAAAAAAATAGTAGTGTATTCGTTGGATGCCAATCGCCCCGTAATTATATCAACACTTGATATTGCACCAAACTACACACTCTTCACACCTGATTCTATACTCACATGTAAAGACACCATACGCATTTCGGCAACCACCATTGGAATAGGAGCAGAGACTTATGATTACCTCACCAACACAAAGAATGAGTATAGTATTTATGGTTTGGAGGCAAAGGTGGATGGGAAGAAAATATACGCACACAAAATGGATCGGTTTGCATTCGATGATTCACGGTGTATCAATGTGCACATTGATTATGCGCAGTATAAAGAATCAAAAATCAGGATTCAGAGATGTTTTAAAGATGATGGAAACCGTATTGGTATTTACAACTATTTGCGAAACAAAGGAAAATATCTGTTACCCAAAGATTCCAATGTACATGAAGTATTGATTACAGCATCCGATGTTGATGGAAGGATATCTGCTATCCGGGTGTATCTGCAATATGACCCCAAAGCAATAACTCCTGTTCAAAAAGTGATACCTAATTATGTTGCTACCCTCTATCCGGCAAAGAGCAATAGCTTTAAAACGAAAGAAATTGATATCACTGTTCCGCAAAAAGCCCTGTACGACACATTGCTTTTTACCTATAAAACATTGCCTGCAGAAAAATATGCATACTCATCCACCCATCAGATACAGGATGTTTTTACACCGCTCAATAGCTCCATTTCTATTTCTGTAAAAACAGATGCAAACGGAGAATCAGTAAAAGATAAATTATTGCTTGCTTCCATTAATAGTGCAGGAAATCTGTCGGCTATTGGAGGTGGATATGATACAGATAAGAATGGTTGGGTAACGGCCCGTACAAATACATTTTACACTATATTGGTAGTGGCCGATTCAATTGCCCCGGTCGTAAAAATACTCAATGCAACAAAAGAGGGAGAAGTAAAAGATACGCTTGGATTGAGTATCAACATACGGGATAACTTATCGGGAATCGCTTCCTCTAAAATGACAATCAATGGTAAATGGATGCTTACAGATTATGATGCCAAGAATGATGTCTTAACATATCTGTTTGATGAGAAAACACTCTATAACCAAAAACAAGAAGTAATCATAACTGTTGTAGATAAAAAGGGGAATACAACAGTACTGAAAAAGGAATTCACTTTTATGAAGTAGAAAAAATATCCATAGCATGAAATTTAATTTTGGAATGTGAAAGAGTTAATAGTATGGGTACTCAAAAAAATTTACAAAAGTGAATGGTATAAAATTCGTTCCCTGAAAACTAATAGTAAAAACAAAATGGCAATTACATTAAAACCGGGCGATAAAGCGCCAACATTTACAAGTACCAATGAAAAGGGTGAGAAAGTGTCTCTTTCTGATTACAAAGGTAAGAAGCTTGTATTGTATTTTTATCCCAAAGACAGTACTCCTACGTGTACAATAGAGGCCTGCGACCTGCGCGATAATTATAAAATGTTTCAAAAGAAAGGTTACGAAATTTTAGGTGTAAGTACGGACTCTGCGAAATCACATGTAAAATTTATTAAGAAATATGATTTGCCATTTTCACTTCTTGCCGATGAAGACCATAGCCTGGTTGAGGCATATGGAGTATGGGGAGAAAAAACATTGTTCGGTAGAAAATACATGGGAATTCTCAGAACTACATTTGTTATCGATGAAAAAGGTAAAATAGAAAAAGTGATCGAGAAAGTGGAGTCTAAGGGACACACGCAGCAATTAATTTGAGATTTAAGATTTGAGAATTAGAGGCTATAGGCCGTTGGTTGAGCGGTCCCGATAGCTATCGGGAGAAATCAAAAAAATCCGAAATCGTACATCTCAAATCCGAAATCCGAAATCTCAAATTACATATGTCGTTGGCTCATCCGGTCTCTGCGCATCATTACGAACAATATAAACTGAGACAATCGTAATAATTGGAAACACATAAAGCGATAAGCGTGCCTAAGGGAATAAGGGCGATACCGGTAACGGGAGGCATTAACCTGAAAGCATCCTTCTTTAATTATCTGCTGGAGAAATGCAGATGAACTTGATGCAAATACTGAACTTTCTACATTTACGTTCAGCTCCAAACTTCCATAATCACTCAATGCATTCATATTATAGGAACCAATAGTGGTTAAATGTTTATCAGCAATGGCCATCTTACCATGTAAAACAGAAGGCATCCATTCATATATGGCGATGTTGTTCTTACACAATACCGAATACAAATAATGCATAGCGGGTTTCATTAGTGGAATATCGCTTACCCCTCCAAGGATTATTGAAACCTGCACACCTCTTTCGGAGGCCTTCTTTAACAACAATCTCTTTCGGAAGCCCGGTAAAAAATAGCTAGCCATCAAGGTTAGTTCCGATTGTGATTTCCGGATCATATCACGGTAGGTTTTAGAGATTTCGATTTTTCTGCGCCACCAGTCGTTTTGCGCAAGGCTTACCTGATACTGTTCCTGCAGGCTTACTACAGGTATTGACGTTTTTTCCCATTTTTTGCGAATACGTTTGGGCCAGATAGTGTAACAAATCGTTTTTACATCTGCACAAGCTTTTCCTTGCATTTCAATGGCTACGTCAAGCCAGGGTGTGTGTGCATTATAGCCACTGTATTTATCTGCAATATTAATACCTCCAATGATGGCAATCTGTTCATCTACTAACACAATTTTATGATGTAGTCTTCGGCCAATTTTCAGCGATTTATAATGAAAGGGAGCAAATCTTTTTACAAAGATACCCTCGCTTTTGAGAGACAGAAGAATGGAAGGAGTGATATGAGGAGATGCATACCCATCTACTACAAGATAAACAGAAACGCCTCTGCGCGATGCTGCAATTAATTTTTGCAGTATAATGGTCCCTGTTTGATCTAAGTCGAAAATATATACCTGAAGATGAATAGAAAAAACAGCGTTGTCAATTAACTGTTCGAGCCTGCTGAAGTAGTCTTTTCCACTGCGTAGCAGTTGAACACCATCAGCCGGTTTAAATACATGATTTTTAAACAACATGAATCAAAGATAAACGGAATCATTACTTTTTCTTAGGATGCGGTGTGAGGTCGAATCTTCTGCCTATAAAAAACCTGATATATCCATTAAACAGGTTCACACTTACGTCACTTTCTACTCTGTTTACAATATAATAATTGGAGTAATGAGCACCTCCGTAATAACGTATACCATTGTAACCCGTAATAAGCCGGAAGTCGCCATGATAGCCTATTCCGGGGCGTGAAGCAGACCAGTCATTGCTTACGTTTTTGGATTGATTCATTTGAAAATCAATACCCGGAATGAATAAGCCATTGATGAAAAATTTTTTAAGAAAAATATAGTTATAACCATATCCGGCATTCACACCAATCAAGTAACTGTATCCTTCTTTAAGCCGTTCATTAGGATTACTGGCAATAGTCACTTCGAGTGGAATGAAGGATGAGTCAGCTTTAAGATGTGCAATACTAGCAGTAAGACCTGTGGTAAAAGACCCTGCTGATTTTTTCTGACGATCTATTTGCCACAACGATGCCATGGTTGAGTAACGTTCGTGGTTGAAAAAATAATTTAAACTACCCAATAATACTTCACTCACAATATCTCTTCGGAGTGGAAAGGGATTTGTATTGTTCCAGTTCGGAAATACCTGTTGTGGATTACTGATATATACACCACGATACGATTGGATCAGCATACTGCCTAATAATCGTCTTCCTGTTATACCCAGACGCAAACTAAAGTTTTCAGTATTTCCTTTTTTGGGATCGGGAGCATCAATTGCATTAATAATACGGGAATATTCCACTGAAAAAATCCGGTAATCCAAGCCAAATCCAAATCGATAAGCAGTATTAGGTGCAAAGCTTACCGAAACCTTATCGCGGATACTGGATACTCCTATATCCTGGCTTTGTAACACACCCAAAGCAGTTACATGCAAAAAATGGGTATAATAACTGTCAACATAATCGCTGTCATATGGCGCGCGCGTGAAGAGAAACTTCTTCAGGGAAGTTTTTTTCGTTTGCGCGGGGGCAGCTGAAAACAGGAAACACAATATGACGATGAGTAGATGTCGCATAAAAAAATCCGAAGTGCAAAACTTCGGATTTTATATTACTTTATCAATAACGAATTATTATAAATGAATACATTCACCATACGCTTGAGCGGCTGCTTCCATTATCGCTTCACTCATCGTTGGATGCGGATGTACCGACTTAATGATTTCCATTCCGGTTGTTTCCAGTTTACGTGCCACAACAATTTCAGCAATCAGTTCGGTAACGTTTGCACCCACCATGTGAGCACCTAAAAATTCTCCGTATTTGGCATCAAAAATAACTTTTACAAATCCTTCTTTTGCTCCGGCAGCACTTGCTTTTCCACTTGCAGAAAAAGGAAACTTACCAACTTTAACCTCGTAGCCGGCTTCTTTAGCTCCTTTTTCTGTGTAGCCTACAGAAGCAACTTCCGGTGAACAGTATGTGCAACCAGGAATATTTCCGTAGTTCAACGGTTGCGGATGATGACCCGCAATCTGCTCAACGCAGATGATTCCTTCTGCACTTGCTACATGTGCCAATGCCGGTCCGTGAACGATATCACCGATAGCATATACACCTTTTACATTTGTTGCATAAAAATCATCAACCAGTACTTTTCCTTTATCAGATTTAACACCAACGGATTCTAATCCTAAATTTTCCAGATTTGTTTGAATACCGATTGCCGACAATACAACATCAGCTTCCAACTCAACTACACCTGTTTTTGTTTTCACTTTCACTTTACAGCCCGCACCTTTTGTATCTACCGATTCAACCGAAGCATCAGTCATGATATCAATACCCGATTTTTTAAATGATTTAGCTACTTCCTTAGAAACATCTTCGTCCTCAATCGGCAAAATGTTCGGCATAAATTCTACGATGGTTACTTTCGTTCCCATAGCACTGTAGAAGTAAGCAAACTCACATCCAATAGCACCGCTACCCATCACAATCATCGATTTTGGCTGTGTTGGCATAGCCATTGCATCACGGTAACCTAATATTTTTTTGTTATCAATTTTGATATTTGGTAACTCACGGCTGCGTGCACCGGTTGCCAAAATGATATGTTTTGCTTCGTATGTTTTTTTTGCACCAGCGGCATCTGTAACATCCACTTTATTAGCAGCTGCAAGTTTACCGGTACCCATAATCACATCAATTTTATTTTTTTTCATCAGGAAGGCAATACCCTTGCTCATGCCATCAGCTACACCACGGCTACGTTTAATCACTGCGTTAAAATCATGTTTAGCATCTGATACAGAAATTCCATAATCTGCCGCATGCTGAATGTATTCAAATACCTGAGCCGACTTCAACAAGGCTTTGGTAGGAATGCAACCCCAGTTGAGGCAAATACCCCCAAGGCTTTCACGTTCAACAATAGCTGTTTTTAATCCTAACTGACTGGCACGAATGGCGGCTACATAACCTCCGGGTCCGCTACCTATAACTATTAAATCGTAATTCATATCTATGATTTTATTGTTTTTTAATTGGGATATGGAACTCACAATGAATGATGCTTTGCTTGAATTGCATCATTGAAGTTCGTTTCATGTGTTGTGTAATTTGGGTGCAAAATAGGAAAATGTTTTCAGTTTTCAGTTTTCGGCTGCTTGTTATGCGTACACAGGAGGAAAATCATAAAGCAAGATGATTTGTTTACTTGAAAATCAACACTTCACGAAAGCAGTTGCTTCACCTTTTTACGGTCACCCGCAATCCATAATGCATCATCAAGTTCGAAGATCATTGTTGAATCCGGATTTAGAATACGTTGCCCGTCTCGTTCAATACCCACAATAAGCCCCTTCACTTTGTCACGTATGGCACTTTCCCTGATGGTTTGGCCTAAAAATGGAAATCCGGGATGTACATGAATTTGGGTAAGCGTAATCTCACCGCGTGTATCGTCAAATACCTGAGCCTTATTAGCGGTTTCAATGGTATTTTTAAAGGTGAGAATTTGTTCGTCTGTACCAATCACCGCAATTCTGTCAAATGGAAAGAGTCTTTCATTTTTGTCCGGAATCATAATCATGCGATCGCCCCGTTCTATCAGAGCGAGGTTGATTCCATAATTTTCTCTTAAGGCCAAATCAATTAACGGTTTTCCTACCAATGTCGAATCAATATCAATATCAAAATAGGCGAGATGTGCATCCCATGGAAGTAGATTGTCAACTTTGGTAGCCGGCTTCATGCTTTCGCGCAGGTTGAGGTTAGTTATAAAGCGGTTTTCAATGCGCACGGAAAAGGCATGCAGTTTACGTGAAAAAATGATTCCGGAAATGACCATAATTCCGAATGCAATAATCAATGCGGTAAACGTGGAGAATAATTGTAAAAACAAAAAGCCAACCAGTAGAATGCCTATTATTACCCTTAGTATTTCAAGCACAATAATAGGCCCCCTGTTGTACTTGTTAAGCCACAATTGTGTATATGAAGGTTTGTTGATTTTTTTGGTAGTAAGCATCCATAAAAATGGTCCCATGCAGACCAGTGCAAATAAGGCGGTAGTAATATTTCCAAGGGTTCCACCTATCCACATAGCCGGTTCTACCATGTTTTTAAATAGTAAAATAATGGCAACAAGAACAACTCCGTTCACAAGCACAATTTGTAAAAAAGATTGCAGCACATTGCGCCAGTGACTTTCAGTATTAATATGTTGAGCGCCTTTACTGTATCTGTTTAAACTTTCTCTCCATTTATTTGGAAGGATTTTTTCAGTGAATTGAAACAAAGGCTCAGAAAACTGAATCATATAAGGCGTGGCAAAAGTTGTAATCACAGAAACACCAACGGCAATAGGATATAAAAATTCTCCTGTTACGTTTAAACTTACT
>JAZKGH010000005.1:12623-21255 GCA_040386055.1 Bacteroidota bacterium | reverse complement strand
ATACCGATTTGTTTTATGCTCAGGGTGGTAATGAAATGCTGTTCCTTCAGGCCACTCATTCCCAAAATATTTTAGCCCGCTGGAATGTTGGATTTGTATACCAGCGCATCACCTCTGAGGGATATTTTCCCCGTCAGACAACCAGCCTTTATAATTACCAGATTACAACTACTTACCATAGTAAAAACAAACGGTATATGCTATTGGCCAATGCTACCTGGAACAGAGGTGTGAATGAAGAAAGCGGAGGGGTTAAAAGCGACTCCCTGTTTGAAGCGCTGACCGGTGCCAACAAAGTAGTGAGTCCCAAATTAACAGATGCGCAATCACGTTTCAAAAACCGGGCAGCGCATATCACACAATACTGGAATTTTGGTACTGCCAAATATGCCTATAGCGATGAGGATACCTTATATGATTTTGCAAGCCGCTCACACATTGCTTATACCTTTCATGCCGAAGATATGATCTATGGTTTCGATAATGCAGGAACAACGGATACAACATTGCTTCCACATCAATACTATGATGTAGGAGCAACCACATACGATTCGGCTTATTACGGAAAAATGAGTCACAACCTTGCTTTCAGCTTTTTTAACAGTAGGGAAAAACAACTGCAGGACAGCATCCGTACATTTTTGAACGGAGGTATTTCCCATACCCTTATCAATGTTGCACAGCCTGCATTTATCCGTCAATTCCATAACATAATCATTGACGGAACCTTTGAAAAACAAGCTCTTAAAAATTATTCACTTTCATTTGCCTTATATGGAGCATACAATCTGAGTGGATTTAATAGTGGGGACTTTAAACAGGAAGCATCCATACGCTATCGCTTACCGCTGTTTGATGTAAAAGCAACAGAAATGGTTCAATTCTATCGCCCGGATTATGCGCTGTTACTTTTCAAATCCAACCAGTTCATCTGGAACAATACTTTTGATCAGACATCCGTAACCAAACTTGGTGGAAGTATTACTACAAGAAGCTTGAGACACAATGCAACGGTTTCTTTCAATCAATACGCACTCCCAAACTGGACCTATATCGGAACGGATGCTACACCCAAACAGCAATCCGGAACGGCACTGGTAACAACACTTACTGTATCCAAAACATTCCAGGCCTGGAAATTCTTTTTTGAGCATGAGTTGATGTACCAGCAATCAAACACAGATGTGATCCGATTGCCTGAATATGGTGGAATGATACGTTACTATTTTGAATCCCGCTTATTCAAACGGTTGAAATTTCAGTTAGGCTTTAGTGTGTTTTACAACAGCGCTTACTATGCCAATGATTATAATCCTGCCAGCCGTTTATTCTATCTGCAAAACAATACCCGTATTGGAAACTATCCTGTAATGGATCCCTTTTTTCTGGGTGAAGTTAAACGCGCTTCGTTCTTTGTGAAATACGAACATGTGAATCAGGATTGGACAGCCAGAGGATTTTATTACACACCTCACTACCCTATTACGTTGCAATCGCTGCGCTTGGGTGTACGTTGGCGTTTTTACAACTAACCTATTCGTTCGAATGAAACATCTACTCAATCTTATAGCCCGGCTTCTCCTATTCTGGATACTCTTTTTCTTTATCCAACGATTGATCTTTTTGGGAATCAATTTCGACTCGGATGCGTATACATTAAGAGAGTTTTGGTTGTGTCAGCTTAAGGCACTGCCAATGGATATTGCTGCCGCGTGTTATTTATTGGCAATACCTGCACTGGCCATCATTACAGGTATGTTCATCAATCGTGAGGTACTCATCAACACAATCATTCGCATAGAAACACTTGTGATGATAGTGCTGTGCAGTGTAATTGGAAGTGGTGATGCAGGATTATTCAAAGTATGGGGAACCAAAATCAACAGCAAGGCACTTTCCTATTTCGCTTATCCTGATGAAGTATTACCAACAGTGATGGCCTGGGAAAATATCGGTTTGTTTCTCATCATCACCGCACAGATCATTGTGTTTTATCAATTGGCTAAAAAACTAATTATTCCATTTGAAAAATTTTTAATGCCTGTATGGCAAAAAGGAATTGTGTCACTGGTTATGTTAGGATTGGTCCTCGTTGGTATTCGGGGTGGTATACAGCCGGTACCTATCAATCGCAATTGGGTATTTTTTTCCAAACATACTGTACTCAACTTTGCCGCACTTAATGGATTCTGGAACATGGCCGAACTGGCCGCACGCCCACTTGAACCTAGAGAAAATCCTTATCAGTATTTTAAAGATGAAGATGCTGAACGTTTGTTAAAACAACTGCACAACACACCTTCGGACAGCAGCGAAACGATTTTAACTACCACACGCCCCAACATTGTAATTATCTTTTTGGAAAGCTGGGCAGGTGATGTGATTGGATGTTTGGATGGAGAAAAAGGAGTAGCTCCTAAGTTTGATGAACTCGCTAAAGAAGGAATATTATTCAATCATTTTTATTCAACAGGATTTAGAACAGAACAGGGAATGCTGGCCGTACTAAGTGCCTACCCCGCACAACCTATAAGTTCCATCATTCAGGATTTTGGGAAATTCACAAAGTTGCCTAACCTCTACCATGTAATGAATGAGCAAGGTTATCAAACTTCCTTTTATACAGGTGGCCGTTTGCAGTTTGATAATATTGAAGCGTATTTGCATGCAGCAGGTGTGCAGACAATGGTTGGAGAAACACAATTTCCTATCCAGAAAAGAACACTTTGGGGTGCGTATGATGATGAAACATTTGCCATGCATCTGATGGCATTGAACCAAACACAACAACCCTTCTTTTCAGCACTTACTACCATGACCACTCACGAATGGTATGATGCTGATGTGCCAAGGTATTTTAGCGGTGATGCAGATCAGGTAAACGATAAATACCGAAACACCATGCATTATGCCGATAGTTGTTTGTATACTTATATCAAACAAGCCCAGCAACAACCCTGGTATCAAAATACTTTATTTGTGCTGGTTGCCGATCATTCCTGTAAATTCCCCAAAGGGCGAAATAACTTTGAAGTAAAGCGTCACCATATCCCAATGGTATTGATGGGTGGTGCGCTTAAAAAAGAATATGCTGGTACCGTAAATACACGAGTAGCATCGCACCTGGATATTGCAGCCTCGTTATTGGCACAAATGAAATTGCCTGCTGCAAATTTTCCACGTAGCAAAAACATGTTTAATAAGTATGCTCCTGCTTTCGCTTATTATGCATTCGACAACGGTTTTGGAATGATAACGGCAGACAAGCAGGTTATCTTTGATCATAACCAACAAAAAGATGTATTAGAACCTATTCCATCTGATACACTCGCGCTACGATTGCAAAACTGGGGTAAAGCATTTTTGCAAACCAACTTTCAGGAGAACCTGAATTACTCAGCCAGAAAAAAAACTCTTTATCCATAACAAAAAAGGCTTCGGTAACTAAATACCGAAGCCTTTTGCTAATTCTAACCCTTTATTTTATTCTACTGTTTTTAAGAACTCTACTTTAAACTCAACCCTGCGGTTGCGTGCTTTTCCTTTGGCTGTACTATTGGTGTCAACCGGTTGTGTTTCTCCGTAACCTGTAGCACTCACTCTCATTGGATCCACTCCTTTAGCAATAAGGTAGTTGGCAACTGAACTCGCACGGTTTTGCGAAAGTGTCATATTCATTGCATCATCTCCAACATTATCAGTATGTCCGCCAATATTCAATTTGTATGATGGGTTTTCTCTCATCACTTTTACAATAGCATCCAGAATAGGGAATGATACCGGTTTGATAACTGCTTTGCCTGTTTCAAACTGAATTCCCTGCAATGCTTTTTCAAATAATTGTTTGGTTTCTTTTTTCAACTCAGGGCAACCTTTGTTGGCTGGTGTACCAGGTATCGTAATACAGTTATCAATATCATCAAACACTCCATCATTATCAGTATCAGGACAGCCGCTGTGAGCCGGAACTCCTGCCACACTAGGGCATTTATCAATTCCATCATGTACAGCATCATTATCGGTATCAGGGCATCCATTGGTGGCTGTTGTTCCTTTAACCTGTGGACACATATCTTTACTATCTTCAATACCATCTCCATCTGTATCCGGACATCCTTTAAACAACGCAATACCGGCAGCATCAGGACAGATGTCTTCCTCATCCCTGATACCATCTCCATCACGGTCAGGGCAACCATCTAATGTTAATGATCCTTTCACATTCGGACATTTATCTTTGCTGTCAATGATTCCATCGCCATCTGTATCCGGACATCCTTTCAGTTCAGCTAATCCGGCTACTGTCGGACATTGATCCTCATTATCCCCAATTCCGTCTTTATCGGTATCCGGACATCCGTCTGTTACCGCTAATCCCATTACACCAGGGCATTTATCTAAATAATCCAATACTCCATCGCCATCACCATCGAGCGGACATCCATTTTTATCAACCTTTACACTTTTAGGGGTACCGGGACATTTATCAAGTCTATCTGCTATTCCATCATCATCTCCATCATCTTCAGATCCCATATTGAAACTTAAACCAAGGGTATGGAACATGAATAAATCATTTCCAGTGGGTGTCACATTTGGAGACGTTTCCGGATTATTATGAGCGGTACTCATATAACCGAAAGTAGTTTGATACACAACTCCAATCACCTCCGATAATCGTAAAGTTACCCCCGCTCCTATTACTCCTGCATAACTTACATCATTGGTAATTCTTGTTCCCGATAAATTAGTTATTCCCGGTCCTATAAAAACATACGGAGCCAAACGACTATCTTCAGATAACAGATAACCATTAGAGAACTTGTACTTGAGTGTAAGATTTCCATGTACCATATCCCCTTTAAAAACGGTAGCTTGGTTATTAGGAGCTTTATTATCATAAAATCCCCAAGACCCCATTGTTCCGGAAAGGGTTAAGTCAAAAGAACGATTCAGGTAACGGGAAAGATTTAATCCGACCATAACATCCTCCTCAAAAACATCTAACGGAAAATTAGATATGTTATTTCCCAGATCACCGGCATAAATGCTTATTCCGCCATTTACTCCTGCATTCCATTTGTGATACCTCGTTTGTGCATCTACACACTGTATAAAAAATATTGAAAGCAGTAACGTAAACAGAATTTGTTTCCCTCTTTCTACCAAGAAAGCATCAGAAACTTTGGGTTGAACTATTCTTTTCATAGCACACGTTATTAAGTGATTCATAATGGTATTTTTTATGAAATCTTAATTGAAATTACTGTGCCAGTTGACTCACGTCCATTACCAGCTGGACTTTACAAGGTGTAAAACCAAAATACCTGTAGAAAATTATCCCCGATTGTTGGGGAATTTTTTCCTTTCCCTTATTATTTTGCCATTAATTTAACCTGTTGCTATTTTCATTCACCTCTTTATTCTTGAAGCGGGCATCTTTTATTCGTCCGAATGAATATTTAAGTGCAATCGAAAACTCCTTTACATTTTCAATGTAGGTATTAGAAAGATAAATGTCGTTGAAGGTGAAGCTCTCGATATTATTAAGTGACCTGAAGATATCAAAAGCGTTAAGAGTACATGTAAGTCTTTTAAAGAACACTTTGGATATCGAAAGATCAAGTGCATACTTGCTATTTGTTTTAAAGATTCCTTCATATTGAGTAGTGGTTACCCAACCGGAAACAACAAAGGTGTAATTGCGGGGAAACTTAAACTGATTGTAGGAATAGAAATAATAATACGGTATTGTTTTGCTGGCATTAGCCCGGGAATCACTTACCTGATTAATAGTTGCAACTATCTCATTGGTGGAGGTAAACGATTTATAAGCCGCAGGAATGGTTAAGGAAAGATTGGCTCCGTTAAATCTGTCCATGTTCCGGTTAATCATCCTATATTTTTGAAGGAGTGCATCATATTCTGTAATGTATGAAATTGAATTCAGAATCTGATAGACACTGGCATGTATCGCATATGTTTTATACTGATAATTCACCGACATTTCATTGATGATACTCGGGTTAATATTTACATTATTGGTGCTTTCTAAAAACGGAGTAATATAATTACTTACCTGATTGGCTTTGGCATAATTGGGGCGTCTTATGGTTCGGGAGTAATTGAAAGAGATTGTTTGATTGCTGTCAATCTCAATGGAAGCACTCAATTTTGGGAACAAATACAGAAACTTCCGATCAATGGATAATGTATTACTATCTTGATATCCCCCTTGCAATATCGTATTTTCAGCCCTCAAACCTGTGGTATAATCCATCCTTTTATACTTGCCTGATACTTGTGAATACAATGCCTGATTATTTTCATCATAATTGTACTTCGTATATAAATCAGTATTATCAGGCACATAATGAATATCAAAAACAGTTGATGATCGGGACACATTCCACACACCACCGCTTTCCCATTTCATTTTATTAGGAAGTGTTTTTTCATAATCAATCCTTGCAGTTCCTACATCCACTTTAAATTTTTGTTGCCGTTCTTCTAATGCCTGCAATTGGGCCGTAGCATCCTTGCTATAAATGCTGTTGCTTAACTGCACATTGTATTGGGCGTATTGTCCTCCCATAAAAATCTGGCTGTTGCCTGAATGAAACTTCTTGAGGTAATTAAAGTTTGCATTAATGAAAGGACGGCTGTTGACATTCGCATTTTTATTAATCGTACTGGTCTCTGTGCTCAATTGTTTGGAATAACTGCTCGCATTGATATCGGCATGCTCATCCTGAAACCGACCGTTCACATTTATAGAAAAGTAATCGTTTGCATTCAACTGGCGGTACATCCCAATCCCATACAAATATATAGTTCTGGGACCGATAGAGGTTACACTGTAATTGGATTGATAACCATAAGTATCTGAATTGAGTACTCCTTCTAATCCTTCATAAGGGTTAATATGGTTGTACCTGAAATTTCCCTTCCATTCTGTTTTCTGATGTTTAACACTTGCATTCACGCCTACTCTGTTTTCAAAATATCTTTTGAGGGAAGCTGTTTCATTTATATCTATTCTTGTCCCTTCTTTTGTATTCGTTTTTCGTGTAATTAAAATCACGACTCTTCCTTCGGCATCATATTTTGAGGAAGGGTTGTTGATGATTTCAATGGACTTAATATCATTTACCGAAAGGGCATTCAGTTCATTGAGTGTGATACGCTGGTTTTCCAGATAAATTAAAGGATTCCCTTTCCCAATGACATTCACACTTTCTCTATCCCCGCTTACTTGCACTGTAGGTAGCTTTGCCAGTATTTCAATGGCATCGGGAATAGTGCTCAATACCGTATTTTCTACCGTGGCTTTTATATTTCCATTTTTATGGCTGAATGCCTGCTTGTATCCTGTAATCTGAATTTCTTTTAAAGAGATTGCGTTTCGCTTCAGTTGAATACGGAGAACCTGATTGCGGGAAATCAAACATTCCTGAAAAGCATCTTCATACCCCAGACAGCTTATTTTAACAAAATAGGTATTGGCATTAAGTGCCTCAAAATCAAAACTGCCATTTAAAAGGAGAGCATGTCCCACCAATGAAGAATCTTTCTGAACAAATAGAGAAGCCAGTCCATCTTCAACGGGTTTACCCAAACTGTCGGATACAGTTCCTTTCAAGCTGAAGGTGTTTTGTGCATGAGAATGGTAGAATAGAAAAAAGAAAGTCGCAAAAAAGAGTAGTTTCATAGTAACAGTTTGAGCCATTATACACATGAAGGCTCCAAAGGTTCAATGTTGCTTCATTCACCTCTTAAAAAGATGCACTATTGTAGTATGATCTATTTCCCTTAATAGGTAATCACAAACCCGCCTCCCCACATCATGTCGCTATCATAATGTGTTGACAGAGAAAAATATTTGGTAACAACATACCTCGCTCCCACCATATATTCCCAATCGGAATTGATCATTCCTCCTAAACGGAGACGACTTGTTATCGGAATATCTTCCCTGACAAGTTGTATCCTCAAATCACCTGTTTGATCAAGCCTCACATCGGCTACCACAAACAATGGAAGAGTGTATTGTAATCCGGTGCAAAATACCTGTCGGAAGTCTTTGGTATTTTCCTTTCCTCCTTTGCGGTAACGCACATCCCAACCTGCATAGGCAAATAAAAACTGCATGCGTCCAAAATATCTTCCCAGATGACTCTCCGTTTCATACCCCATGTTTTCATCAGTACCAATGCGCCATTCTGTTTGTAAATTATAGCGTGTGTTCATCAACATAACTTCACCATCACTTCCATTACTCTCAATGCCTATATGCGCCATGGGATGCAGTTCACGATCGTCTTTTTTAAACAGCCGTTCCGCTTTTTTAACATTGGGTAACTGAGGGTTTGGGGGTGATTGTTCGTATGCAAATACCCGCCCCATACCACTCATCATGTGATACAAAATATGGCAATGAAAAAACCAGTCTCCACTTTCAGTTGCGGCAAACTCAATGGTGTCGGTTTCCATGGGCATAATATCAAGCACTGTTTTGAGAGGAGCATATTCACCTGCATCGTTCAATACCCTGAAAAAATGTCCATGTAAATGCATCGGATGACGCATCATGGAATTGTTGTAAATAATGATGCGCACGTTTTCACCTTTT
>JAZKGH010000005.1:0-12612 GCA_040386055.1 Bacteroidota bacterium | reverse complement strand
CTCAGAAACTGTTTTGTTATCAATGGTCCAGATGTAGCGGTTCATGTTTCCCGTTAATTCAAACCGTAATACCTTTGTGGGAACATCGGGCAATGTTGTTTTTACAGGTGACCGTAACATCCCATATTTCAATGTTACAATTTGTTCGTTGCTATCCACAATTTCCGGATACATTACACTATTCATATCCATTACCTGATTGGTCATTTGCATGCCCATATCATCCATTGTTCCATTCATTTTCATCATGCCATTCATCATGTTCATGCCCTCAAAATATTTCAGTCGTGGTAATGGTTTGGCATGCTTACTAAAACCACTTCCCAACCATAAGGAAGTACTTCGGGTACGATCCTCCGAAGTAGCAAGCAACTCATAACTGCTATCAGCGGGTATGGTTATAATCACATCATAGGTCTCTGCAACTCCAATAATCATCCTATCCGATTGTACCGGAACAACATCTGCACCATCTGTTGCTACAGTGGTTAATTTCCCTCCGGAATAGTTAATCCAGAAATAGGTAGAGGAACTTCCATTGATGATACGAAGCCTTATCTTTTCTCCTGCTTTCACCTTCGGTTGTTCATCCCTGGGTTTTCCGTTCACCAAAAATTTATCATAATACACATCACTTACATCCATGGCCAGCATGCGCTTCCACTCATTTTTTAATTTGGTTGTGAAATAACCTTCTTTGATAGCTTGTCCATAATTTTGAGTAGCTCCTTTTCGAATAGCATACCAGTCGGTTGCACTGTGCAACGAACGGTGCACCTGGTAAGGATTCTCATCAATCCAGTCGCTCAACAAAACAGTATACTCCTTGATGGGTTCGGCTTGTTTTTTATGAATGATAAACGCTCCGTACATTCCTACCTGCTCCTGCAATTTAGTATGCGAGTGATACCAGTATGTACCACTTTGAACAATCGGAAAATAGTACAAGTGTGTACTGTGTGCTTTGATAACCGAAGTTGTTAAAAAAGGAACCCCATCTTGTTCATTGGGTAAAATCAAACCATGCCAGTGAATGGATGTTTCGGTATTCAATTCATTGTGAACATAAATAACAGCTGAATCTCCTTCTGTAAAATCAAGTTGCGGTGCAGGTATGGAGCCATTTATTGCAATGGCATGCTTTAATTTTCCTGTGTAGTTTACAACCGTATCTCTCACATGCAAATGATAGACCCTGGTTTTTCCGACAGGTGTTTGTGCCCGAATAGCTGAGCATAGTGTCAGCAATAACAATCCTAACAAAAGGGAACTTCTTTTCATATGTTGTTCATTGAAAAAGTTAACCACACCACATTTCAGTGTCATTGGACTCTTCTAGTCTTATTGAATGGTTTCTGTTACTTTTCCGCAATTGAGCATTGATTTTCCATAGTATGGATTTTTAATGCTGCTCTCTTCACTCAGCCAATATGTTTTTTTCATCGGACAATACATTCTATACACAGCTGTTGATGATAGTTTAGCTGCTTTTACCAACTGATACATATTGTTAGAAAAATCAGCCATGTGATCACGCTGATGTTCTACCTCTTTGGTATTGGCAATATGCTCTGCATCCTTTAGTAACTTATCTTTAAGTGAAGTGTATACTTTGGCCTCCGCTGACGATAGTGTTTTTACATCCACTCCGTTCAATAGTTTAACAAAAGCCGATGCCTTAGCTGATGCTACGTTCCCATCAGATGCCACTAGGGCATTTTTGATATCATAATACAATGGTAACAATGGGGCAAGATTACTTTGCTGAGACTTCTTTCCTTGAGTTACAGCTCCTAATGCAAGCAGGCTGAAACAAACTAAAATAATTTTTTTCATGTTGATTGTTATTTAGTGTGATACAATTGGCTCCGCTTGAAATCCCGCTTCAATAACTTTTTCTTTGATTTGTTCGGCTGAGAGTTCGGTGGTAACCATTAAAATTTTATCGGGATGTGTAGTGTCAACCTCCCATGCTTCAATTCCGGCAGCATCGTTTAAGAAAGGAGTTGCTTTGGCCACACAGCCACTGCATTTAATATTTGTTTTGAAAGTTACTATTTTCATTTTATTGTGTTAATCGAATGAGTTAAAATTGTTTATTAACAAGCTTCCTTAATTGTGATGTCGTTTGATTAGCAGGTAATGCAATTCGCACAATAGAGGTACCCATAATATTCATGAATTGTGCAGCACAAGCTGCTGAAAATTTTTGCCATCTCTTCTGATGACGTATTGAGTGTGGTGGTGAGTGGTTCATAATTGATACTGTTAACTACAAGGCAAAGGTGTAGTCTGACGAAAGAATTGTTCCTACACAATTCATGGATAGAATTACATCTTTTCCTGTTTACAGTTTCTTCATCTTCAATAACAAACTATTGCTTACCACGCTCACCGAACTCAAAGCCATAGCAGCTCCGGCAATCATCGGATCAAGTAAAAAACCATTCACAGGATAGAGTATTCCGGCAGCTATAGGAATACCTATCAGATTATAAATAAAGGCCCAGAATAAATTTTGCCGGATGGTTGCCACTGTTTGTTTTGACAAACTGATGGCTTGCGGAATCTTGCTTAAGTCGGATGATATAATGGTCATTTTAGCTACATCCATTGCAATATCACTTCCTTTACCCATGGCTATGCTTACATCAGCTTGTGCAAGTGCACTGCTGTCATTAATACCATCACCTACCATGGCTACTACATTACCTTGCTGCTGAAGTGCTTTTACAAATGCCGCTTTGTCTGCAGGTAATACTTCTGCCTTGTAGTGTGTAATACCGGTTTGTTCGGCTATTGCTTTAGCTGTGGTTTCGTTATCACCGGTAAGCATGTACACTTCAATTCCCGTGCGCTGCAGTTGCGCAATCGCACTAACTGCCGTTGCTTTTATCTGATCGGCAATGGCAATTACTGCCAATGTTTTCGAAGAATTTGCAAAGTATACCACTGTTTGCGCTTTCGCCAACCATTGTCCGGCCACTTGTTTCAACGAATCATCTATTGTGATCTGATGTATTTCCAATAGTTTGGCATTACCTACCCAGTAAGTTTCCCCGGCAACCTGCGCTTTCACTCCCATACCGGTGATACTCTCAAAATGGGTAATTTCCGGAAGAGTGGATGCTCCTATATAATTTACAACAGCATCTGCAAGCGGATGCTCCGATTGTTGTTCGATTGTAGCCAGCACGCCTGATAAGGAAGTGTCATTATTGACCCATTGGATAAGGGTTACCTGTGGTTTCCCTTCCGTTATTGTTCCTGTTTTATCGAGCACAATCACATTTACTTTCTTAGCCAGTTCTAAACTCTCGGCATCTTTAATCAATATACCATTAGCTGCTCCTTTGCCCACTCCAACCATAATGGCTGTTGGTGTAGCCAATCCCAATGCACACGGACAAGCAATAACCAATACGGTAACCATGGCCAGCAATCCTTGTGTCAGGCCATTGTCACCTCCCAACACCATCCATAGAAGCAACGTTAACAGTGCAATGCCCATCACCACCGGTACAAAAATGCCGGCAATTTTATCCACCAACTGCTGCACCGGAGCTCTACTCCCCTGCGCCTCCTGTACCATCTTGATAATGTGTGCAAGCATCGTATCTCCTCCCACTTTATTAGCCGTAAATTGAAAGCTTCCTTTCTGGTTAATGGTTCCTGCATACACAGGAGCCTGCTCCTTTTTCTCAACAGCCACAGGTTCTCCACTAATCATACTCTCATCTACAAATGAATGTCCTGTTATTACTTTACCATCAACGGCAATACGTTCACCCGGTTTAACCAACAAAACATTGCCCACCTTAACGCTTGCAATCGGCATCTCCATTTGGTGTCCGCCAGGGTGCACTACTGTTACTGTTTTTGGTTGAAGTCCCATCAGTTTTTTAATGGCTGAGGAGGTATTGCCTTTGGCTTTTTCCTCTAATACTTTTCCCAATAGAATAAATGTTACCACAACAGCTGCTGCTTCAAAATATACATGCGCATGTAATCCTTTTGCATGCCAATAGTCGGGATACACCGTATTGAATATACTAAAAACATAGGCAACACCCGTACTCAATGCCACCAGTGTATCCATATTTGCCGAACGGTGTTTAGCCTGTTTCCATGCATTCACAAAAAACTGACGGCCCAGCCAAATCACCACAGGAGAGGCTAATGCCCACATAATATAATTGGCATAGCGCAGATCCATCATGAACATACCAATAATCACGATCGGAATGGATAAAATTACCGCTGCCATTGTTTTCTGTTTCAGAATGCGAAAATTTTGGTGTTGTACTTCCTCAAGAGAGTCCTTTGCTTCCTCGCTTTCATCAATCATCAAATCGTACCCAATGGATTGCAAAGCTGCTTTTAATCGGAGTAAATCCGTCACTCCCGGAACATATTCAATTTGTGCCTGAGCATTAGCATAATTAACAGAAACACTGATTACACCCGGCTGATGTTCAAGCATGCTTTGTGAACTACCGGCACATGAGGCACATGTCATATTTAATACAGGCACTATTTTTTTGATGGTGGGAACTTCATATCCCAATCCGCGAATCGTTTTTACTGCATCAGCAATAGCCAAAGGTTTATTTGCTGATTCCAGAACGACACGCTTGTTATTTAACTCAACTTTATAATGTGTAATGGAAGAGATAGACTGCATCCCTTTATCAATAATAAGGGCACAGTGTTCGCTGTCCATTCCTTCAATGGGCAGGTTAATGGGTTGATTGGTCTCTGTTGTCATTTCACTTTCATTTAGTGGTACAAAGATCCTGCTGTTTGTAAAATCTGCTCTTACACAATTCCCTGATAGAATTACAAGATTTATAATTCGTCCAAAGGCTTTCGTTTGTTTTCTTTAATCTTTTTGAAATAGCCGGGTGTTAAGCCTGTTACTTTTTTAAACTGATTGCTCAAATGAGCAGCACTGCTATAACCCATTTGATCGGCAATTTGATTAATGGTGAATTCATCATACACTAGCAACTCCTTTACTCTTTCTACTTTTTGATGGATGATGTATTTTTCGATAGTCATGTTTTCAATCTCTGAAAACAAACTGCTTAAGTAGTTATAATCATAATGCAACTCTTCTGAAAGGATTTCGGACAGGTTATATTTGGGTACTTCATGCTGCTGGTGCACCATCTTCACCACGGTATTTTTTATTTTTTCAATTAACCGTTTTTTACGATCGTCAATCAGCTCAAACCCCAGAAGCTGCAAGTCGGTTGAGATATTATTCAAGACGACTATTGAAGGACTTTCATTCAACTCAACCTCCCCCAATTGTATATGCAGGTAAGTAACATTCAGCTTATCCAGTACTTGCTCAACCATCATAATGCAACGGTTGCATACCATATTTTTTACATAAAGCTTCATAGCACAAATAGTATTTGAGCAGCAAAGAACATAAAAAATAGGCATAATAGTAATAACAAAAGCGGTACAAGAAGTTTTCACTTCTCATACCGCTAGTTCAATTTTTACGGTAATCAAAACGCAAAAATGAGGTGGTTCTTTACTTCTTTACAATTAAAAATTCGGTGTTCCGTTGTAATTGGTAATCAGTTTCAGAACAATGGGTAAGTGCATCGTCTTCACAAGCACATGTAGATGAAATTTTGGTTTCACCAAGACCGGCACCGGTAATACGGCTTGGTTTGGTAATTTTACGTTTAATATAATTAGTAGTACTTAATGCTCTTCGCTCCGATAATTTTTGATTATAGGCATCTGAAGCTCTGCAATCGGTATATGATTTCAACGAGACTACCATTTGAGGATATTCATTCATTATAATGATAATCTTATCCAGTTCGATGCGTGCATCTTCTCTGATGTTTGATTTATCCAAGTCGAAATAAATGGCATTAAGCTCGAGTATTTCAGCCAGATCTGCATTTTCTTTAATTTTCTCTACAATTGGAATTACTTTTTTGGTGAGGATAATATCCACTTTTACAATTTCTTCCTTACCATAAGTGTTGGCCGCTACTTCTCCGTTGTTAAAGTTGATCTTGCTTCCAATCAGCCTGTAGTTTTTTTCATTCTCTGCATAAAAGGTGAATGATCCATTCACCGGTGTGGTGATACTATCCAATACGTTGTTCTGTTCATCATATAACACCACGCTGGTTGATGGAATCACTTTACCATTTACTTCTTTTGCAAATCCTTCAATTTTCTTGCGGATATCAAATCCTTTTAAGATATCGAAAGCATACAAATCATCATCGCCTGTTCCACCTTTTCTATTGGAAGAGAAATAACCTTTAGTCATTGTACTGTTTACAACTGCACCAAAGTCATCATACTGGGAATTCAACGGATAACCTGCATTAAAGATACGTCCGAATGTTGCGCCTTTCAATTCACATATAAACAGATCAAAACCTCCTAATCCAAACCGGCCGTTAGAAGAGAATAGCAAAATTTGCTTTTTATCCTGAACAAACGGAAACAATTCATCGCCTTCTGTATTAATAAGATTACCTAAGTTTTCTGGTTTACTCCAGCTACCGGCTGCATCTTTGGTACTTTTGTAGATATCTGCTCCTCCAAAACCTCCGGGCATATTGCTTGAGAAATAAAGGGTATTACCATCTGATGTTAAGGAAGGATGTCCGTTTGAATAGTGTATGCTGTTGTAAGCAAACGCTTGTGGTTCCTGCCATTTTCCATCTTCTAACCGGCTGAAAGCGATTTGTAGTTCCACTACTCTATCTGCCGATTTATCAGTATAATTATTGCGGGTAAAAGCAATAAACGAATCGTTGTTGCTAAAACTTGCAGGACCATCATGCATTCTGCCATTCAACACCTTGCTTAGCTGTTGAACATCTTTAAGCTGATTGCCGTCAATTTCTCCGATATACATATCGAGATACGGTTTGCGGTGCCAGTTATCCTTATGCATAATCATGGCAGGTTTTGCTCTGCTTGAAACATACGCCAACTGGTTCTTGTAATATGCAGGGCCAAAGTCAGCACCATCGGTATTGATATCCATATGGGTGATTCTGTATCGTCCGACATCTGTTTGCAGTGTGGTCAAATCGTTTTTACCGGCCAAATAACTTTGAGCACGTAAATCGCTTGGTTTGCTTGCGGCAAATTGATCCATAGCTCTGTCCGACTCAGCATATTTTCCATTGGTTTTAAGAATCACTGCGTAGTTGTAATAATCATCAGGCTGCACTCCTGATGACATAGTAATCTGACTATAGATAGCTTCAGCTTGTGCATTTGAATCCAGATTACTGTAGCTCTTGGCAAGGTTCCGTTGTCCTTCTATTGAAAGCGGATCTGCTTTGGTGTACATATCAATGGCTTTATCATATGAGTAGTTAAACACATACTTGTCACCTCTTGTTTCTTTATCTGATTTCTCTTGAGCCTGACTATACAAGCTCGCTGCAAAAAGCAGAATGATGGGTATAATTATTTTCTTCATGATGGTATTGTTTAAAAATAGCGTGGATTATGAATCTGTTTTTTATCAAAGAAGATGAAGTCATATCTCAACATGATTTCATGACTGCCTTGATTGTAATTGGAGGTACTGAAACCGTATGACCAGTCATATGAATAACCAACATGCAATTGTTCGGTAATATCCAATCCTATCAATCCTCCTACTGCATCACCTGAGCGAAACATTGCTCCTACTAATAGTTTTTTAACAATGATGAATGATGCTGTTAAGTCTGCTTGAATAGGAGCCGCCTCCGTTATCTTTATTAAGGTAGTTGGTTTAAACTCCAGGTTGTCGGTAATTTTGAGAACGGTACCGGCAATTAAGAAATAATGTTGCTGGTCTTTACCTGCAAGTGTAGTTCCATTGGCATCCTGATCTGTAGAAAAACTGTTTTGCATCAAATTAGGAACCGACACACCGGCATAAAAACGTTCTCTCGAATAATACAAACCAAACCCCACAACAGGACGGATGTCATTATTGATATTGTTTTGAAAAGCCGGATCATTTTGCTGATCTGTAGTTAGTGTATTCAGATTTGCCTGAAAAAAATTGGCACCTAAACTCATTCCCATTGCCAGTTTAGCCTTTTTGGTCAATTGCATGCGGTAGGCGAAATCGCCCACCACACCAATATTACTAATCGGCCCTATTTTGTCTTTCATTACTGCCAGACCTAAACCAATATGCTGATTGCGTAAAGGCGTATGCATGGTTAAGGTTTGTGTAGTAGGTGCATCACTTACACCTACCCATTGAGAGCGGTGCAAAGCTGTAATGGTTAATGCATCTCTGCTTCCCGCATAGGCCGGATTAACCACCAGCGTATTGTACATGTAATGCGTATACATTGGCACTTGCTGTGCTTGGGCCTTTGAAAGGCCAAGCGTTACTGCCAGTGCTATTGTTATTTTTATATATGTTTTCATTTGATTGTTATTATGTAATGGATATTGTTAATGTTATCTGTTAAGGTAAATTGAACCCTGAATCACTTTTGATCCGTCACCCAAATCGAGTGTGTAGAAATAAGTACCAACAGGTAATGCACTGCCTCCGATACTTACACCCATGGTGGTTGTTCCATCCCAGTTGCCTGTATACGGTGCTGCTGCATAAACTTTAACACCCCAACGATTGTAAATATTGATGCTGCTATTCGGGAATTGATCACCCCCTCTAATCACAAATACATCATTATAACCATCACCATTGGGTGAAAATCCTTCGGGAATAAAAAACCCGTTAATTACACAATCATTTACTGCAACTGAAACCGAGGCAGGAAGTGATGCACAACCATTGGTGGTTACCACTACACTATATACACCCTGATGAAAAGTTGTTGCATTTACGATTGTTGTTGTTTGAAGAGGTGACGTAAAACCATTTGGTCCTGTCCAGCTATAGGTGGCACCTGTAATAAACAGAGTTGATAATTGCAGCGTATCATCCGTACACACCGGAGTGTTGCTTATGGCTGTAGCCACAGGTGGCACATTTACCACAAGCGAAACAAACACTGATGTAGCATTTGGAGCACAAGCACCACTTACCACAACATAGTAGTTTGAAGCTGTATCTGATACTGCCGATGGATTGATACTCAGTATGGATGTTTGAGCACCACTGATGGCTCCACCATTAGTTAAAGCAGTACTTCCCTTGTACCATTGGTAGGTAAGCAACGTTCCGTTTGCCTCAATAGCCATTGTTACCGGATCACCTACACATACAACCTTGTTGGTTGGTTCAACGGTAATCACAGGGGCGCTGTTAAGGTTAAGTGATACCATTACTGATGTATCGTTTACCGCACAGGTTCCGCCAACAATTACATTGTATGCTATTGAAACATCACCTTGTGTAGCTGAACTGAATGTTAACGTTGATGTTGCCACTCCTGAAATAACTGCTCCATTAGCAAGTACTGTATTTCCATTACGCCATGTGTAGGTTAGTCCTGTTCCGGTTGCAGTTACACTAAAACTTACCGAAGAACCTTCACATACAGTTTGATTAACGGGTTCTGCGGTGATAAGAGCCGGAGTATTTAAAATTACGGATGCCATGTTAGAAGTATCATTTGGAGTACATGCTCCGCTCACAACTACACGATAATTTGATCCGGTATCTGATTGCACTGATGGATTGATGACCAAATTGGCTGTCCCTGCACCACTGATTGATCCTCCATTGAGAATAATGCTGTTTCCTTTAAACCATTGATAGGATAATGCTGTTCCCGTTGCTGTTACACTAAGGTTAATTGCATTACCAACACAACCGAGTTGATTTACCGGCTCTGCAGTAATGATTGGAGGTGAGTTAACAATTAAGGTTGCGTTAATAGAGGTATCATTGACTCCACATGCTCCGCTTACAATTACATTGTAATTTAAAGCAGCATCAGAAATAGCTGTTGGTTTAATTGTTAAGATTGGTGTGGCAACACCTGATATAGAAACCGTATTGATTAAGTCGGTACTACCTTTACGCCATTTATAAGTCAATCCGCTACCCGAAGCTGTTACCGTAAAACTTACTGAATCTCCATTACAAACTGTTTGGTTAATGGGTTCGGCTGTAATAAGAGTTGAAGTATTTAAAATTACAGATGCCATGTTAGATGTGTCGTTAGGAGTGCATGCTCCGCTCACAACTACACGATAGTTTGATCCGGTATCTGACTGCACTGATGGATTGATGACCAAATTGGCTGTCCCTGCACCACTGATTGATCCTCCATTGAGAATAATGCTGTTTCCTTTAAACCATTGATAGGATAATGCTGTTCCCGTTGCTGTTACACTAAGGTTAACTGCATTACCAACACAACCGAGTTGATTTACCGGTTCGGCAGTAATGATTGGAGGTGAGTTAACAATTAAGGTTACGTTAATAGAAGTATCGTTGATTCCACACACTCCACTTACAATTACATTGTAATTTGAAGCAGAATCAGAAATTGCTGTTGGTTTAATTGTTAAGGTTGGTGTCGCAACACCCGATATAGAAGCCGTATTGGCCAATGCTGTATTTCCTCTACGCCATTCATAAGTCAATCCACTACCCAATGCTGTTACTGTAAAACTTACCGAATCACCATTACAAACTGTTTGATTAGCAGGTTCTGCAATAATCATCGTTATAGCATTTACAGATAGTTGAACAAAGTTGGAAGTATCATTGATTCCACATTGTCCGCTCACAATAACATTATAGTTGGATGCCGTGTCGGTAAGAGTTGGAAGGTTAATGGTGAATGTATCGTTTTGAGCTCCTGAAATAAGGATACCATCTACAAAACCTACATTTCCTTTACGCCATTGATATGTGAGGTTAGTACCGGTTGCATTCACAATAAAACGGGCAGGAGAACCTGCGCATACTGTTAGATTCAACGGTTCAGTAGTAATAAGAGTAGGTATACCAATAATAAGTGCTGCATTAACTGAAGTATCACTCGCACTGAGTCCCGTTACAATCACATTGTAGTCGGATGCACTGTCGGTGATAAGTGTTGGAAAAATGAATAATGTATCATTGGATACACCTTGTATACGCAATCCATTTATTAGATCCACACTTCCTTTGCGCCATTTGAATGTCAAACCTGATCCGGTTGCACTTACAATAAACATTGCTGTATCACCCAGGCAGATGGTATCATTGATTGGGTCTTTAATAATATCCGGTCCGCAACCGGGAGGCATAATTGCAGTTGCTGCTGAAATATTTAACGCTCCTGTTGTTGTAAGAGCACGTCCGTTTATTCTGGAATTAATGGTTAAATCCATTGCACCACTATTACATATAATAGACCCGTTAAATATTGAACTATCCAGTATACTCACCGCACCATTCACCATCCAATACACATTTTTAGCTTGTGCCCCATTAATCAGAATAACTCTTGAATTAGCGAGTGCAGAAAATGCTCCGTAACATTTAATAACAAACGTTGCATCCGGACGTCCCATAGCATTTAAGAAAAGCGTATCTCTTAATTCAACGGCACCATTCATTAAATAAGTGTGCGGTGTTAATACTAAGTTACGACCAAACTGAGCAGGGTAAAGCAGTTTGATATCTTCTACCATAGCATTCATTTGATTATAAGCTGCCGTTAAGGCGGTAGCCGCATTTGCCGTTGAAGTGTCCGGCACTTTGTGAATAATACCTTTTACCAATAATGAATCAAAGCCTGTTGTAGAAACACTATTGGATCCTACATCTCCTACTACATTGGTAACACCGGCATTAACAACCGGACCTATTGCAGAAAATAATGTGTAACACATAAGGGATCCCATTGTTGGAAGTGCAGGTCCCAGTAATATAGGACTGCCGCAGCCGATAGGTGTACTAACCATTGCATCGTGAATATCAATTGCACCGTTTATGGCCAGAGCTCTGCCTTCCAGCGTGTCTAGGCTCAATAAGTGAATGGGTCCACCATTTGCGATAATAGTTCCTTTCATGGAAACACCTTGCGATACGGTAACTTCTCCTTCAACTTTCCAGAAGACATTGCAAGCCAGTGCTCCGTTAATGAGTTTCACTTTAGCATTGGTAGATGATGAACAAGCGCCCTGCACCTGAATAACAAATACTGCTGCCGGATTTCCATTAGCATTTAGATACAATGTTTGGTTAAGCATACCGGCACCGGCTCGTGCATACACGCCCGGAACCAATGTGTCTCCGTTACCAAATATTGGTGCGAGAGCAAAGGCCGGAATAAGTGCATTTAATTGGCCGTAAGCAGCCAATACAGCAATAGCACATGATGCACTCGCAGTATCCTGATCGTGCATTCTGCCATTTACGTTACCAAAGGTGGTACTACCACCAATATTAGAGCCAACATGACCCGTAACCTGAGAAATCCCCACATTTGTAACGGCCCCAACCGTGGTAAATAGTGCGAAATTATTTGCATTTCCCAGGGTAATAATCTGGGAATACAAATGAGCCGGCACAAAACAAAGTATAACGCTTGTTATACTTAAAAGTAAAATATTTTTCATGTTTTTTTTATTAAGTGAGAAAGAAATAATGGTATCGAAATCGACCCATTGTTGATTTTATGCATCTCTTCT
>JAZKGH010000004.1:3329-7427 GCA_040386055.1 Bacteroidota bacterium | reverse complement strand
CCTCAAAAGGATTCATTCACACATTTGTAGCAGTGAGCATCATGGTTGGTGTTTCTGGTTGTGCTACATTGTTTATTCCGGCTAAACAAAAGATAACCATCCAAACTAATAATGATGCTTCTAAGGTTTACATTGACAATGATGAAGTTGGAGAAGGAGAGAATATTGAAACAAAAGTTAAGAAGAATGGAACCAAACAAGTTGTTGTTCAAACTCCAGAATATAAAAATGAATATTTAGTATTGAGTCAAACCAGCAGAAGACCCATTGCATATTGGCCACTGGTAATTATTGACTGGTGTACATTTTATGGAGGATTAACGGATGCTGGGAATGGAAGTAAATTTCATTTGTTTCCGAAACAAAATAAAATGGAAGCCGTTAACAAACTTACATATAGAAAAAGTGATGAAAAGTACATTGATTTGGATGCTGTTAAAATCAAAGTATCAAGTAAAGAAAAAGATTTGAAGTATTATTCAATCTACGCTTCACAGGAGGATTTTTTTAAAGAAGCAAAAAAAGCGGAAGACGAGCGCGAAAAGGCTGATAAAAAGCAAGCGGACAAAGACGCAAAAAAGAAAGTTAAAGTAAAAGGAAAACTGAATGCCGAAGAATCAAAGTTGGATTATGATGATTCGAAATTTTCAGAGTCCATCTTAAAAACACTTAAGCAAACAAACTTCATTGATACCGTGAATAAGGTATTCTCTGACAATAACAACACATTAAAACTTGAGGGTATTATCAGAAAAGCAAGTTTGTTTTATTCTGTAACTAGTTTGGGGTCATATAAAAAGGTGAAAGTTAATATTACCTGGAATATTAAGAATTCTTATAATGAAATTGTGGACTCGATTAATTTTTGGAGTTGGTCTGGTGACTTTATAGCCTATAATTCTGATGAATCTTATAAAATGTACGCAGATGCTGTTGATATATCGTATTTTGAGTTGTTGAAAAACAAACAATTCCAACAATACCTCAAGATGGATACGGTATTTGCTATTACTGAACCGATACTAAAAATTAAATTGGCCCAAGTTAATGTGAAGGAAATTGATCATGCAACTACCGCAACTGTTATCATTAAACGCAAGGATGGAGGACACGGTTCAGGATTTGCGATTAGTAATGATGGTTACATCCTTACCAATTATCATGTTATTGCAGGCAAAAATGCATCAAAACAAAGTGATATCAGTGTTATCATGTCTGATGGTGAAGAGGTATCTGTAAGTGTTGTACGTTATAATAAGATGAGAGACATTGCATTGTTAAAAGTAGAAAAAGGCTTTGAGACACCATTCATATTATCAAACACCAAGTCATATAAAAAACTAATGGAAGTATACACAGTTGGTACACCAAAATCAATTGAGTTGGGTCAATCTGTGAGCATCGGATTGCTTTCTAATGAACGTAAAGCCAATAATAATAGCTTATTGCAATTGAGCATGAGCATCAATCCCGGAAACAGTGGTGGACCTCTTTTTGATAAGGCAGGTAATCTGCACGGTATTGTAACATCCAAATTGGTTGGCTATGCAACTGAAGGTGTAGGTTTTGCCATTCCTGCTTACTTGGCAATGGAATACCTTAACTTAGAAGTGAAATAATAAATATTAAAATAATTTTAAATCCCGGTTAGAATATCTTTAACCGGGATTTTTTTTGTGTTTTAATATGTTATGAAGCTAATTATTATCGTACTTTCGGATAAAATAATTAACTATGATATCTACTCTTATTATTAGCCTCATTGTCCTTGTTGTGATAGGACTTTCACTTGTTACTGTTCAACAGGGAACCATTTCAGTTATTACCATGTTTGGTAAATATCGCAGGATTTTATATCCCGGCTTGAGTATGAAAATTCCGTTTCTGGAAAATGTGTTCAGGCGCATCTCTATTCAAAACCGTTCCATTGAATTGGATTTTCAGGCCATCACACAAGATCAGGCCAATGTATATTTTAAAGCAATGTTGTTGTATTCGGTAGTTGATAACAAAGAAGAAACACTTAAAAATGTGGCCTTTAAGTTTATGAACGACCGCGATTTTATGACTGCGCTGATCCGTACCATCGAAGGTTCCATCCGTGGATTTGTCGCCACTAAAAAACAATCGGAAATTCTGTTATTGCGTAAAGAAATTGTAGAATCGGTAAAGGAAAGTATTGATCAAGGTTTGGAATCGTGGGGATATCATTTGATTGATCTGCAATTGAACGATATCACATTTGATGAAGCTATTACTAAATCGATGGCGCAGGTTGTAGCATCATCCAACTTAAAAGCTGCAGCTGAAAATGAAGGCCAGGCGTTGTTGATCACTAAAACCAAAGCTGCAGAAGCAGAAGGAAATGCCATTAAAATTTCGGCAGAAGCAGAAAAAATCGCTGCACAATTACGGGGACAAGGAGTTGCATTGTTCAGAAAAGAAGTAGCCATCGGTATGAGTGAGGCTGCGAAACAAATGCATTCGGCTGATCTTGATGCTTCTTTCTTATTGTTCAGTATGTGGACAGAGGCAGTGAAAAACTTTGCAGCTGATGGAAACGGAAATGTGATTTTCCTCGATGGTTCACCGGATGGAATGAACAGTACACTTAAACAAATGATGGCAATGAATGTCAAAGACGCTTCGAGTAAAAAATAGTTATAATACAAAAAAAACACTCGCACAGCTCGCCTCATGATGTATGATGATATACATATTGGGCGAGCTGTTTTGTATTGAAGCGGCTTGCTTAAGAAGTGTTTCCTTTGCAGTAACGGCTAATCTGCATTTTATTGACGTATATTCGCGGCCTTATTATCAGGCTGTACCATGAATCATTCCACTATCCTTTCCAATTTTAATATTACTGAACTAAACGAAATGCAGAAAGCTACGTTGGATGCGGTTGCCAAACCCAATGATGTAGTACTGGTTTCACCTACAGGTTCGGGTAAAACACTGGCATTTTTGTTGCCCGTATTATCGTTGTTAAGGTCGGATGTACAAGGTGTGCAGGTATTGATCCTTGTTCCGTCACGTGAGTTGGCTATCCAAATAGAGCAGGTATTCAAACAAATGGGTACCGCTTTTAAGATTAATTCGTGTTATGGCGGGCATTCCGTGCGTATTGAAGAAAATAATCTGCAACAAGCACCTGCTGTTTTGGTGGGAACACCCGGTCGTGTAACGCATCATATCGGAACGGAAGCATTGAAACTGGAAAATACGCATACATTGATATTGGATGAGTTTGATAAATCATTAGAGTTCGGCTTTAAGGATGATATGGAATACATTATTCAGCAATGTACCTCGTTGCAAAAACGTGTGCTTACTTCGGCTACTGCACTTAATGATATTCCACGGTTTGTTGGATTGAAAAACAGTATATCACTAAATTTTACGACCAAACATCAGGAATTGAAATCGTCACTGGTATTGAAAACAGTGACTGTTGACGGAGATGATAAACTCGAAGCATTGTTATTACTATTAGGTAAAATAAACGCCAAACAAGTCATTGTATTCTGCAATCACAGAGAAGCTGTGAACCGTATATCGGAGCAATTAAGTTTACTAAAGGTGGCGCATGGCTTTTATCATGGAGGATTGGAGCAAATTGACCGGGAGAAAACGCTGATCAAGTTTCGTAACGGAAGCGCTACAATTTTGGTAACAACTGATTTAGCAGCACGCGGACTGGATATTCCCGAGGTGGATGCTGTGGTTCATTATCAGTTACCGGCAACCGAAGATGTGATGATTCACCGCAACGGGCGCACGGCAAGGATGAGCGCGCATGGGACGGCTTATTTCCTGTTGGATAAAGAAGATATGATGCCTGAGTTTGTTCCCGGCACACCGCAGGCTGAAACATTGCCTAAAAAGATGCAACCGCTGAAAGCCAGCGAATGGCAGACATTATACATCTCGGCAGGGAAGAAGGATAAGGTAAACAAGATGGATATTGTGGGCATGTTGTTGCAAAAAAATATGGAATACGCATCATACCCGCTTGCCGGCTTGACTTGTTAGATGGCGCCAGTCTCTTAGCCTACCCTACTGACAGAGATGCTTACGCACGCATATCAAATC
>JAZKGH010000004.1:0-3319 GCA_040386055.1 Bacteroidota bacterium | reverse complement strand
ATGCTGTTGCAAAAAGGGCAATTGCAAAAGGATGAACTGGGCAAGATTGATGTATTAGATAAATCAGCATATGCAGCTGTGAAGTCTTCAAAAATTAACCAAACATTACAGCTGATAAAAGCCGAGAAAATAAAAAACAAGAAGGTGAAGATTGAGATTGCTTCTTAGGGAGCTGTTGGCTGTTAGCTGTTGACGGAGTTGTCGCGGGTCATCACCACCCGAAAAAATTACATGTAATTTTTTCCGCCCTCCTGCAAGGAGGGCAGTCTTTAACCTTTAACCCGTAACCCGCAATAAATAACCTGTAACTAAATTCCTAACCTCCACTTTTTAACCTACCTTCGCGGCCAATTGAGGCGGGTTTGCTATTCGTTTTAATATTGTATCATTTTTAATTACCTATTGCAGGAGTAGCGCCTGTACCGATGTATGAAACGTATTGCCGATTCCCGAAAACTGTTTAGTGTCACGCAGGATACCAACCTTGCTGAGCTTAAACTTATCTATAGAAACTTAGTAAAAGAGTGGCATCCCGATAAATTCAGGGAAACAGATGAGCTTAGGGCAGAGGCTGAACAGAAAAGCCAATCCATTATTGATGCGTACCACTTTTTAGTAAGCATTTCTCCGGAAACCCATGTATTGAATGCCGAACGCTATGCCCTCACCACCACAGATTGTTTGATTGAAGACTTTGTGTGGAAAGGTCACGCTCTTAAAATAACCTTTCAGGATGGAAGTACTTATGAGTATTTAGGTGTTCCGCATTCATTGTACACCAAACTCATCAACTCCAGCACACAAGCTCGTTTTGTAAGACGACACATTGTAGGTGGTTCGTTTATTTACCGTAATATTAGCAAGAACGCAGCTGTTAGGGTATAGTTGATAAAGTGATTGGTTGATATGTTGATGAGGTTTTGGTACATTATGATTTGTTTAGATATTAGTTGATGCGGGATGCAAGGAAGCTGGATGTTAGAAAATGGAACTCAAGTCCTTGCTGGTTGAAGAGCTCCTAAATCTGTTGGGAGAAATTATATATGCGCAAATACTATAAACTTATCTCATGCTATTACCAGAAAAATACAATTAACCAATTACATAATTAACTTTATCAACTCATCAACCAATAAAATGTCATTCACATCACTAGGCTTACCATCAACTATACTGCAACTGCTGGAAAACCAGGGCTACACCCAGCCAACGGCAATTCAGCAACAAGCTATTCCTGCTATTCTAAGTAAGAAAGATGTGCTGGGTATTGCCCAAACGGGATCGGGTAAAACGATCAGTTATGTATTGCCTGTTTTGATGAACATGCAAGGTAGTGAAGCTAAGAACAGACATGTAACTACATTGGTACTGGTTCCTACACGCGAATTGGCGGCTCAGGTGAATGAAGTATTCCAACAATTTAGTAGTGCATTGCCACAACGTGTCAAAACATTGGCTGTGTATGGTGGTGTATCCATTAACCCGCAAATGATGCAACTGCAAGGTGTTGAAGTATTGGTAGCAACACCCGGACGATTATTGGAACTAATCGAAAATAAATCTGTTCACATATCCGAAATCGAAACACTGGTATTAGATGAAGCAGATAAAATGTTGAATCTCGGATTCAGGGATGAGATGGAACAACTTTTCAGATTGATGCCCAAAGTGCGTCAAAATTTGTTGTTCTCTGCAACCATGCATGAAGGGGTGGAGGGTGTTGCGAAACAATTATTGCACAAACCGATTGTTGCAAGTATTGAAAACGGCATCAGTATCAATACTGATACCGATTTGATTCAGCAAAGTGCTTATGCTGTAACACCCGAGAAAAAAGGGCCTATGTTGCGTTACCTCATTAAACAGCGCGACATGCAACAGGTATTGGTATTCACCTCATCGGTTTACCAGGCCGATAATGTTGCCGATAAATTACGTAAAAACGGAATCGATGCTGAGTCCATTCATAGCAAAAAAAGTCAGGGTGCGCGTACGGAGGCCTTGCGTGATTTTAAATCAGGCAAATTGCGTGTATTGGTGGCAACAGATCTGTTGGCACGTGGAATTGATATTCAGTTTCTACCCTTCGTGATCAACTATGAATTACCGCGTTCCCCCAAAGATTATATCCACCGCATCGGACGCACAGGCCGTGCCGAAAACCCAGGAGAAGCCATTTCCTTAATTGCACCAGATGAAGAACATCACTTTGGTGTAATCCAAAAGAAGATGAAGAAGGTTGTAGAGGTGAAGGATGGGGAAGAGTTGATTGGTTAATAGTGTTAATAAAGTTAATTGTGGTTTCTGTTAATAGTGTGAAATCGTGGTTGCATCCATTAGTTATCGAGACTAACAACCAACTTCCTCCTTTTTCATATCTCGTATCCAGTATCTGGTCCCTCTAATATTTAACAGTAAGCACTCCATCAACTTATAACTAATCAGCTGATAATAAATATACTGCTTCGAATTCACCCTTCTTTCACCCTCTCTTTCCTGACCTTTTTAGTTTGCAAGGGTGTCTTATGGTCGAATCAAATTCTTATTTATTATGAAAAAACTATTATTCATTTTGGCAGCAATGCCTGTTGCGTATGCTGTTCACGCACAATCTTACACCTTTAAAGCGGATGTTGTACCGTATGAAGAGATCATGGATCGGTCACTAGAGGACACTACTCTGAATAGCTATTTTGAGTTTCAGCCACCCTTTCAGCTAACCCTTTTTGATAGAAAGACCCTGGGAACCTTTACCGCAGGAACAGAATCCGGATATCTGATAGGTGCGAATGCAACCTATGCTTATGCCATGGATCCATTGTTGGGTGCACGGTTTCGTAAAATTGCCAATAAGAGCAGGGTGAATGTTGCAATGGTAGTTTCAGGACCCGATTCTCAAATGGTGGTACAATGGAAACATCTCGGACTTGACGGACATCCTGATAATGAGTTTGTGAATTGCCAGGTTCGAATCTCAAAAGTGAGCGGAAAGATAACTTTCCATTATGGTGCTTCAAATTATGTAAGGACGGCCGATGACAGTGCTTTTTCAGACCCGCAAAATACCGGTCCCGAAGTATTACTGGTAAAACTAAAAAATGATTTCAGCAGTGTGTATGAGTTTAACACTGTTGCCGGAACACCCCAAGCGCCTTATTTTACTACCCAGTTTCAGCGCATGACAGGTCTTCCGCTCGAAAATCAACGGTTCATCTTCACACCTAAAAATCCGGTGGCGGCTCTCGGGCAAGTGAGTCCCAATAGCTACCTGATAAACGTTTATCCTAATCCAGTTACCGGTCAAACGCTTTTTATTCAG
>JAZKGH010000003.1:0-8799 GCA_040386055.1 Bacteroidota bacterium | reverse complement strand
AAACCTAAATATCGCTACATGAAAAAATTACTGTTGATGTTGGCTACCTTCTCAGGCTTAGCAGTATCTGCACAGAAGAGTGCAGTAGAGAGTGCCGCCATTTATCTTAGAAACGGAGAGATGGAAGATGCAAAAAAATCCATTGATGCCGCGGCACAGGATGATGAAACCAAAAACGACCCTAAAATGTGGTTTTACCGTGCAGCTGTTTATGATACGCTGTATCGTAACCCAAAAGATTATGCTTCTATTGTTGATCCTGCCATCGTTGAGAAGTTTGTGACTTCCTGCAAGAAATGTATGGAAACCGACATCAAAAAGAGATATGAATACTATTGCAGTATTGCCATTATCAACAGTGCATTTGCCAGTTATAACAAAGCCATTGAATACATTCAGGCCGAGGATCCTAAAAATGCAGCCAAGTACTTTCAGTATGTAATCGATGTGTTTCCATACGATAAGGACAAAAATCTTCAGAAGAATAACATCAATGAGAAAGCTATTTTATTAAACATGGCCGACCTGGGGTTGAGAACCAAAGATTATGACGCAGCGAAGAAAAACCTTCAAAAGCTTATTGATATGGATTACCAGGGACCGGTAGTGTATACCTTAATGGGAAATATTTATTTCACGGAAGGCGATACCACTAAAGGGTTGACCTACATTGAACAAGGAAGAACCAAATTTCCAACCGACAAGGATCTGATCAATACCGAATTGAATGTATACCTGAACCAGGGAAAACGTGATGTATTGCTCAAAAAACTGGATGATGCCCTGAACATAGACGGTGAAAACGTAACCTTATTATTTGTACGTGCAAACGTATATGACAACTACGCATCGAGTGCAACCAAAGGCGCGAAAAATGCAAAGGATACTGCCGCAACGCTTACCAATAAAGCGAAAACCGCCACACCGGCTACTAAGCCCAAATTGGAAACGGCTGCAAAAAACTACAGCAAACTGGCCGATTCATTGTTTCGCATGAACAAGGAATATGTTGTAAAAGCAGAGGCTGATTACAAGAAGGTAATTGAGATTAAGGAAGACTATATAGATGCATATTTTAACCTGGGAGCGTTAACCAATAATAAAACTACTGAGATTGTGGAGCGCATGAATGCGATTAAAGCGCCAACGCAAGCCGAATATGATAAGAAGTGGGCTGTGATGAAAAAGGAACAAGATGCAATTCTTACAGTAGCCTTGGGATATTTTTCAAAAGCATTAGAGTATGCAGAAACATTACCGGATAATGAGCCTGCTAAAAAGGAATACAAAAACGAAACCCTCAGAAGTATTTTGATGAGCATGCAACAAGTATATGCCAACTTAGGAGATGAGAAGAAAACGATGGAGATGAAGAAGAGAAGAATGGAACTGTAGTAAATTGCAGAGTTCGGATTGTCGAATTCGGAATGATTAGAATAACAGGATGGGGAGTTTAGGCTCCCTTATTCTGATATATACTATTTAACATAATATTAATTATAGGTATTTATTATATCAATGAAATGCCTGTTTTTATTAATGTAATAGATAATACATCAATTTAAGGTCAATATATTATTGGTACCTTAACCATATCAAAATCATAGTCACCCACACTTCACATTTCATCCAAACCAGCAATTATTTCATTTTCCCAAACCTCAATTAAATCCTATTTTGCATAAAATTAACTCCCTATGCGTAAAATTATTTTGCTTTTATGTTTTGCTTTTCCTTTGGCAGGATTTGCACAATTCAGTATATCCAGAACATTAGGATCGGCTTCAACAGAAAATTACGGTCAGGACTTGCGGTTTGATTCAGACTCCACACTAACTGTGTTAGGTTACGTGCTATCGTCCATTCCCAATGCCCAGAATAATGATTTCTATTTTACCCAACTTGACCGGAATAACAATGTAAAAAAGACTGTGCTTATTGGAGATTCTCTTTTTGAATCAGGCCGTGCACATTTGGTTGACTATGCCGGAAATTATCTATTAGCCGGCAGCAGAAGATCTTATTTATTTAGCAGCAACAATGTGGGGCAAATCGTAAAACTGGACGCCAACTGGAATATACTTTGGGCTAAATCCATCGTTCTTGGAGCCTATAACACAGAAGTTAATTTCTGTAAACAACTTAAAGACTCAAGTTATCTTATTGGAGGAGTTACAAACACGGTATTTTCAGATTCTAAAGGATGGCTTTGTAAAATGAATGTTCAGGGAACTGTAATTTGGTGCAAAACATACAGCCGTAATGCGTGTGGCTTCAACTCTGTTGACGAAGATGCTCTCGGAAATTTGTACGTCACGGGTTTTCAAACCGTTGGCAGTTCTGCTTCAACTGCATTAAAATTGAATAGTTCGGGTGGTTTAATGTGGGATGGTTCGGTTGTTGGCTGGTACTATTTGAATGGAAAACTTGGAAAAGACGGACACTTTTATGTAGTTGGACATACAGGCTTTAATTCCGGTGATGCCATTCTTATTCAAAAATACAATAGCTCCACGGGAGCCCGGTTATGGACTAAAAAATACAATGAGTATATGGGTCACTACATGGGATTTGATCTATGTTTTGATACCAAAGGCTACCTATATCTTTTGGGGTCGGGAACATCTAGTGGTATAGGCACACATTTGCTCAAAATGGACACAACTGGCAATTTAGCTTGGCATGTAATCATTAAACCGTCCAATACCATAGCAAGTAAGGCCGACAATCAATCCATCCAATATGATCCGAACACTAACAAACTATGGATCTCTGCCACCGGTAATTTGTATTCTCACGAATCCTATGTATTTTTGCTTGATACCGGTATTGCCGGAAATACTTGCCTCTTTACAAAAAATTTCCCGGTTGATACCAGCACTTCCACCAATCAAGGAGGAGGCGATACTATTACTGTTATAGCCACCGTAACTCCCAGCATACAATCACTGCCTGATGTTGCTGTAAGAACCACAAGCATTGTATCGGCAATTTCATGCGCATCATGTAAGTCGGCTGTTCCAAACTTTACTTTTCAATACCTCGATTCAATTACTGTGAAGTTCAATAATACTTCGGATACTACATTAGGCCACAGTTTTAAATGGTCGTTTGGCGATGGAGATACCTCTGCTATAAACAATCCTGTTCATGTTTTTAAAACCAAAGGTACATTTCAAGTCAAACTCAGAGCCACCAGTGCTAGTGGTTTGTGCAGGGATTCAATCACAAAACAGGTAAAAATTGAAGGTAAACCGGTAGCGAAGTATAGCGTTACCAATGGTTGCCAAAATACATATATCACTTTCTCCAATCAATCAACTGTTTCTCCAGGAACCCTTGTAAAATACTGGTGGTATTTCGGAAATGGTGATACCTCTACCCTTTTATCCCCTTCACATTTTTACCATACTGCAGGTTTGTATCAGGTAAAACTGGTGATTGAAACCGAAACCGGACGAATGGACTCCTCTACTAAAACCATTCAGGTTTATCCGAAGCCGGATGCCGAGTTTAACTCTTCCCTACCCTGCGAAAAAGATACCATTACATACACGCAGACATCAACTGTAGCAAGCGGATCTATTATCTCGGCATTATGGACATTCGGGACAAAAAACATGGGAGGCCTTTCGGTGAAAACAGTATTTACGGACACAGGTAACTATACCGCACGGTTAATTTGTAGCACAGATAAGTCGTGCAAAGATACAATCACCAAAACAATTAGGGTATTTCCTAAACCAAGAGTGGGCTTTACTGTTGTCGGGGCACTTTCACAATGTCTTCCATCCAATCAGTTCACTTTTACTGATACAACAAAGTTTTCAGGCATAGGCCTTACAGGTTTTTGGATGACTTCATCGGACACCACCACTACCAACGTTTATATTAAATCCTATTCAAGCGCAGGCTCTTTCATTATAAAACGACTTGCCATTAGCACTGACGGTTGTAAAGACTCTGCATCAAAGACCGTGAAGGTCTTTGCTAAGCCAACAACACCCGCTATAACCGGTGAAGCGTTTCCTAAAATAAATTCTGTAAAAAAATACACCGTGTTACACAAGCCTGGATCAACATATCAATGGTTTATTACAGGAGGTATTGTAGTATCGGCACAGGGGAAAGATAGCATTCAGATTCAATGGTCAGCCTCCCCACGTGCAGGATGGTTGGCCGTTATGGAAACGGATAGCAATGGATGTATTTCAGATACTGCTAAGTTGGTCACACTTGTTGGTGTGAATCAATTGGTATTAACCCCGGATACAATTATGGCTGGACCTTCCGGTTTATCAAGTGGGGTAATATCCGTACAGACAGATACTTCCTGGTTGGCAAATTCAAGCCATGGTTGGATAACTATAGGAAATCCAACGGGTATTGGTAATGCAAATTTATTCTTCGTAATTGATACCAATGCCGGCACCAAGAGAGAAGGTTACATTGAAGTTGTAGCAGGATTAATTCATAAACAGGTTTTCATTTCACAAAAAGGGCCGACTTTAGGCTCTTATGACTTGGACTACGACAAACAAAGCATCCAAGTTTATCCTAACCCGGGCAATGATTTATTTACCATTGATTTCAAGCACATCAACACAACAAAAGAAATAAGGATAGCTGATATGTGTGGCAAGCTTGTGTACACATCCCAAACAACCCAACATAGTTACACATTCTCACTTAGGCATCTTCCTAAAGGGATTTACTTTTTATCCGTTGATAGTGGCAAAAATATGTTCCATACCAAGCTATTATTGTCGGAATAAGTATTGTTTTGACCTAATCAACGGTTGAAAATTTCTGATATATAATGTTTTGATAAGGATAAGAACATCTAAACAAAACATCAGTCACTTAATCTTGACCGGCCATTGGACTACTTTGGCCATCCATCTATTATCAGAAAAGTGTATGAACCTAGCCGGGTTTGAAGGTGTGCAGCAAAAGGAATTCTGGAAAACGCTCAGAGGAAACGTTTCGGATTATTTTAAGGTTAATGATCTTTCACCTAAATGCAATCCCGCAATGGTTGTGAAAACTGCGCTGATGCTTACGTTTTACCTTGCTCCGGTTGTTATTTTGCTCATTTTTCAGGTGAATAACTGGATCGCTTTAGGGTTGGTTTTACTGGCCGGTATTGGTAAAGCAGGTATTGGTATGTCGGTGATGCATGACGGTTTGCATGGATCGTATTCGTCTAAAAAATGGGTGAACCGCCTTACCGGTGCGAGTATGTATCTTATTGGCAGCAATGTGTTCAACTGGAAAATACAGCATAATATTTACCATCACGCATATACCAATATCCATGATATGGATGAGGATATTCAAACCCGTTGGATCATCCGGTTGTGCGAACATACGCCTTTAAAACCCATTCACAGGTTTCAGCATATCTATGCTTTGTTCCTGTATTCGCTCATGTCGCTTTCCATGCTCTTCGGAGATATCACCCAATTGATCACCTATAATAAAACCGGCATCACCCGTAAACACAATGCCAGTCCCTTACACGAACTTACCAGAGCTTTACTGGTGAAGTTCGTGTACCTTTTTGTGATGCTGGCTCTCCCCTTTCTCCTTACGGATTATCAATGGTGGCAGATCCTAGGAGGTTTTTTGTTCATGCATTTTGTGGCTGGTTTCATACTGAGCATAGTTTTCCAGATGGCACATATTACCGAAGGTGCATACCAACCCATCAATAATAACAGTGTTTCAACAGGCAACGACTGGGCTATTCACCAACTGTTGACCACTTCCAGTTTTGGTAAGAATAACCGCCTGCTCAACTGGTATGTTGGAGGACTTAACTTCCAGATTGAACACCATTTGTTTCCGAATATCTGCCATGTTCATTATAAAAACCTTTCAACTATTGTGGAGCAAACAGCTATAGAGTTCGGAATACCTTATAATATAAAGCCTTCGTTGAGAACGGCATTAGTATCGCACATGAAACGGTTAAAGGAACTTGGAAGGAATTAAACAGAGAAGTTTTCAATTCTAAAGGGTAATGACGCGAGCTAATGTTTCCCACAGATTTCGCGGAATACGCAGAGTCATCTAGGGGAAATATTTCACACGACTTTTCACACTCGACTTGTTAATTGACGATTATCTTCTTCACTAATTGCCTCCCCGCACCCATTATATTGATAAAGTAAATTCCTTTGGTTTCATTTTTCATGCGAATGATTAATGTGTTTTGTCCGTTGTTGATATTCCAGGGGTTAATGCTTATTGTTTGCCCCAGTATATTTGTGATCTCAACATGCAACATGGCTGATTGTTGACTTGATAATTCCAATTGAAAATTCCCGTCATTGGGATTGGGAAATACCTGAACAGTTTTAAGTACTTCCTCATCCACACTTTCCAAACCAACGGTCTGAATTGCTTTTTTAATGGCTGCATAAGCATTGGCTTTTCCGGCACCCCATCGGCTTGAGTCAGGCGTTTGCGTTGTGGCATTATCCTTAAACGCTGTTTCGGCTAAAATACTTTGAATACGTTGTGGATTGAGTTCAGGATTTACCTGCAACAATAAGGCTACAATACCACTCACCATTGGTGACGACATGGATGTTCCGCTGGCTTCTGCATAATAATAATCCCGCCCGTGCAGTGTGTACATGGCTACACTTTGTGCATAATTTCCACCACCCGAAACATACGATACATCATACGAATTAACCGATGAAGCAATAGTCATTCCAGGTGCAGCAATATTGGGTTTCATACGACCATCAACCGTTGGTCCCTTACTTGAGAATGGCGCAATTTGATTAAAACCACCATAGTTTTGAGTAGTACCTGCAAGGTTCTTGAAAGAGGATTTAGAAACATAAGCCGCAACGGTAACAGCCGAACGAGTACACGACATTTCTCCCAGTGTATATTTACTGTCGCCATTCACAGCCCAGATTTGATTGTTATTAGTGAATGCTCCATAATGTCCGCTATAATCCTGCACAAAACCTAACCATGCGTGTATATTTCCTGAAGTTGATTGAATACTCACACAAAAACTATTCGTGGTTTTACTGAACGCATCAATTAAGATATGCGGTTTGCCATTATATTCTGATGCGGTAGCTGTGAGGGTAAAAAAGGATGTATCATTATTACTGCCAATTAAAAAGGTATCGGTAGTTGTGTTATTGAGTGTAAAATAACCGGAAGTACTTTGTTCGGTAGCGCCATTAAACAAGCGCAGTTGAACAGAGAATGTTTTACCGGCTTCACCCCAGATATCGATCCATGAACGCTTCTCTCCTGCTATTAACGGAAACGTTACAAAGGAATGAACAACGGTATCTGTAGTGCTGAATTGCTTTTGAAGATGGATGTTTTCATCGCCATTGTTTCCTGCCGAGTTTACGAAAATTCGTCCCGGGCCACACAGGTTATCCAACGCCTGTGCAAACAACGATGAACCATCATTGGGGCCAATGGAACATCCCCAGCTTAAATTGGCCACAGCTGGTTTGCCAACCGATTTTGCGTAGGTAAAAATGTAATTGGCAGCATCAATAATGCTGCTCATGCCGGCCGTTTTCCATTCATTCTTTTCAGGACGAATGCCTACAAATACCAGATCACTTTCATATGCCACACCACGGTATTTCACATTGTTGGCTCCAGTATATCCTGATCCTGCAGCAATTCCTCCCACATGTGTTCCATGCGAAAACGAGTTTACTTCATATCCTTTGGTTATCATTGTTGTGGTATCGGTTAGTTCATTACCATACGAAAAACCAATCGGTGGTGTACCCACATTCCTTTGTTCCCAAACACGCTTCAATCTTAATAATGTTCCGGTAGTATCATAAAATGCCGGGTGGTTGTAATTGAACCCGGCATCAATAATTCCCACCACCACATTTTTACCGGTATAGGACATGGGCAAATTGATTCCGTTTTGCACCGAATCCACCCGCGCTGATTTACGTGCAGCATCCAGATTTGCTGTGATGGGCTCATCTAACTGGATATAATCTATTCCTTTTAATTGTAATACGTATGATAGCTTGTCTTCAGGTATTTGTACTGTATAAATATCTCCTGCTTTAGTACCGATCAATACACCCAATTGCAGGAGTCGCTCCTCTTCTAATTTGGTTGTTACCTTTAACAATGCACCAATATATGTAGTGTTATTTTGTTTGCTGTAAACCGCATGTGTGTATGCCTGTTGTTTACTTTTGGCTTTGAGATATTGTTGCAGGTTGGCTGAAAGTTTGGCCTGTGCACCGGCTGAAAAACCGATTGCTGTGAATGCACCCAGGCATACCAACTGTTTAAATGTAACTACTGACTTCATGTTGTGAATGTACCAAGTTTCCGTTGAATATTCATAAAATATGCTGTTGATTGTTTATGTTTGAATTAACCGATGAACAACTCAAAATAATTTATGGAATTATGGTTTTTTCTGTTAAGAAAGTGAAAAATTAAAAGTCTAGACCGCAACATCCGAACTTTACTTACAGCCTATAATTGTTCTATATGAATATTTCAGTCTTACTTTTTGTATACGGACTTTTCCTCATTAGCTGCGGTATTATAGCCGTTGTGTTTATTGGATTAAAGGCCAAAACAGCCTTAATCTCAGGCGGGCTTTCAGGCTTATTGTCTATGGGTGCGGGCCATTTGGTATATATGCAAACTTCATGGGCTCCTTTGGCGGGTTTTATATTGACAGCAACATTGTTTGGTGTATTTGCATGGAGAAGTACTTTAACGCTGTATTCGGTATTTGAGTTGGCATCAACCAATCATGTG
>JAZKGH010000002.1:26639-30741 GCA_040386055.1 Bacteroidota bacterium | reverse complement strand
GTACTCCGGCCCAGATCCTGAAATCTGATACACTTACCGCAGCCTACCTGAATGCTAACACCCGTTATTACTCCGAACAAAACGGATCCTTAGTAAACAACTCATATGATAATACAGGAGACCGATATATGGGAATGGTAACTGTTAGCCCAAGTTCAAAATGGTCCATATACGCTGTATACTTGCACGAAACGAAACAACTATCTGTAGAAGGATTACCTGAAACCTCTTATAATTTCGACATGGGAGTAATTGGTCTCAAACGCTTTTTTTAACATCTATCTATTCATGAAAAACATCATTGCACTTTTAATCATCATCTTTAGTTTCAACCTTTCATACTCGCAGGATGTTCTTCAAACAGCCTTCGAGCAGAGTTACGCCCAGGAGCGGGTAGGTAATTATGTAGGAGCAGCACAAACTATTAGTGCTGTATACAATCCTAAGAGTTACGAGTGCAATCTGAGGTTAGCTTACCTCCGATACATGAGTGGTTCATATGCAGAATCCGTTATTCTGTATCAAAAAGCAATTGTTTTGATGCCTTATGCCATCGAACCCCGCTTAGGTTATGTGTACCCCGCTGCTGCAGTGGGGAAATGGGATGATGTAGTAAATCAGTATATCGCCATTCTGAAAATTGAACCTAAAAACAGTAACGTTAATTACAAACTTGGGGTTATTTATTATAACCGTAAGAAATACGCTCAGGCCTATACACTCTTTGAAAAGGTAGTAAACCTGTACCCTTTTGATTATGATGGCTTGCTCATGTTTGCCTGGACCAACTATCGTATTGGGAAGTTACCACAAGCCAAACTGTTGTTTAAAAAAGTACTGTTGCTCTCACCCGGTGACAAATCAGCCACTGAGGGGCTATCTCTTATCAAATAATTTATCACTTTAATATTTTTTCTATGAAAAACGTATCCATCACCTTAGTCTTTATCTGTCTCCTTATGAATGTGCTGCGAGCACAAAGCGACAAAGTATTTACGGCCTATGCCAGCAGCCTCGAATTTGAACGCGCTGGTGATTACAAATCGGCACTCACTACCATGAGTACCGTGTATGATTCAACTGATTATGAATTGAACCTAAAAATGGGTTACCTGAATTATTATGGTGGTCATTATGATGAATCCTGTAACTATTACAAAAAAGCAATTGCGATTTTACCAAAATCTGTTGAAGCCCGAATGGGTTATGTATACTCATGCTCTATGCTTGAAAAATGGAGCGAAGTGAAATTGCAGTATAAAGCCATTTTAAAAATTGATCCCAACAATAGTTTTGTTAACTACAATATGGGGTTGATTTATTACAACAGTAAAGAGTACGAATCTGCCTATAAGCACTTTGACCGTGTGTGTCGGTTGTATCCCTTTGATTATGCCAACATGCTGATGTTTGCCTGGTGTAATATTCAAATGCACAAAAACGATGAAGCCAAATTGTGGTTTAGAAAAGTACTGCTGTTATCACCATATGATAAATCAGCATTGGAAGGACTAAAGCTCACCCAGAAATAATTCATCAGAGAGGGTAAACGACCTCTCTTTTTTGCTCTTTCTTTGCTATATTCGAAGATGCTTCTCACGCTTCATCCCGACAATCCAAACCCACGCGATTTAAAGAAGGTAATTGATACCCTCAACACAGACGGGGTTATTATTGTACCTACCGATACCATTTATGCGATGGCATGTAAACTGGATAGTAAAAAAGCAATTGAACGCATGGCAAAAATATCGGGGAAGAAAGTAGAGAAGGTTAATTTTTCTCTGATCTGTTCCGACCTATCTCATATTGCCGATTACACTGCCACCATTGACAAATCTGTTTTCAGGCTATTGAAAAATAATTTACCCGGAGCTTTTACTTTCATTTTAAAAGCAAACAATAATGTAACCAAGTTTTTTTCCGGTAATAAAAAAACAATAGGGATTCGTGTTCCGGATAATGTCATTGCCCAATCCATTATTGAGGAGTTGGGAATGCCATTGGTTGTTTCCACTATCCACCATGATGATGCTATTTTAGAATATATGACCGATCCTGAAGAAATACACGAGAAGTTTGAATACCAGGTTGACATTGTTATTGATGGCGGAGCTGGCGACAATGAAGCTTCTACTATTATTGATTGTACAGGAGATGAACCGGTTGTAGTGCGTGAAGGTAAAGGCATTGTTAATGAATAACTACAGCTGAAAACACCTAACAGACATATCGCTATCATTTGTAATATTACTTCAGGTAAAGGAAAACCATTGAAGCTTCTCCCATCGTTGGAAGCGTTTATCACACAACAATCATTTACCTTTCAATCGTATACTGCAACGTTACCAATCAACCTGAAAGGATTTACCGATTTAATTATCATGGGCGGTGACGGTACCATTAATTATACTATCAATCATTTTCAGCAAATAGATATTCCCATTGGAATTATTCGCTGTGGTACGGGCAATGATTTTACTGCTTTATTGTTTGGAACGAAGACCATTCCTGAACATTTTGAAACGGCCATATCGGGAATTCCAAAACCGGTTGATGCAGGGATATGCAATCAAAGACTCTTTTTAAACGGAGTGGGTATTGGTTTTGATGGATGGGTGGTAAAAAAGTTGCTGGCTAAAAAACTGTTTACAGGAAAAGCAGCCTATTACTCAACTGTGATCAGCTTGTTATTATTTTACAGAGAACATCCTATTGAACTGAAAACATCTCAGGGATCTTATACATTTCCATTATTCATGCTTTCGGCTGCCAATGGCAAAACATACGGAGGAGGTTTTAATGTTGCTCCCAAAGCTTCTTATACGGATGGCTTACTTGATATCATTGCGGTAAAAAAAATAGCACTGCTCAAACGCCTGCGTTACCTGCCTGTTATTGAAAAAGGCACACACCTTGATAAACCCTTACCCTTTATTTTGTACCAGCAGGAAAAACAGATTACCGTTCACTCTTCACAACCACTTCAGGCACATTTGGATGGTGAATATATGGTTGCAAACTCATTTGAAATAAAGATATTGCCTGCTCATTTTTTGATTCGACAGTAACATGAATCCCATTTTAGTAGAAGTTTATAGAGCCGGTGTGCTCGAGAGTTTTCACCGTGGTGTGGTATGCGTGGTAAATGAAAAGGGAGAAATACTATTCAGTGCAGGTGATACCAATCAGCTATGTTATCCACGCAGTGCTATGAAATTGCTGCAGGTAATCCCATTACTGGTAAACGGAGGTATACAAAAATTTAATTTCACTTTAGAAGAAATTGCTGTGATGTGCGGCTCACACAATGCAGAACCTGAACATTTACAAGTGGTTGATTCTATACTCCAAAAAATTGGTTTAGATAAAGAGGCACTCAACTGTGGGCCTCAATATCCTTCTTCCAAACGCGATGCAAATGCGCTGATTAAAGCCGACCAAAAACCACATCACATACACAACAACTGCAGTGGCAAACATGCCGGAATGCTGGCAGCCTGTGTGCTTATGGGATGGCCAACCGAAAATTATATTGACCCGCAGCATCCATTACAGCAGGCTATACTGGAAACCTGTAGTCTGATGTACGAATACCCCAAAGAGAAAATGATTACCGCTTTGGATGGATGCTCTGCCCCGATTTTCTCGGTTCCGATATACAATCAGGCCTTGGGGTACAAAAATTTAGTGAGTACTGCACAATTACCCCCATCCATTCAAGAGGCCTGCAAAACAATTATAGAAGCCATAAGTACTTATCCATTTATGGTAGCAGGAACAGGACGTTACTGCACCGATATGATGAAAATTACCGCTCCAAAAATCATAGGAAAAACAGGTGCTGAGGGCATTTTTAGCATGGCTTTTACTGAACAAAAACTAGGCGTGTGTATTAAAATTGATGATGGTAAAATGTTACCCCAATACAATGTAGCGCAATCGTTAATTGAAGCCAGCGGAGTGTTTTCTGCGGTTGAGTTAGCTTCTTTACATAAGTACGCGGAAGCGGAATTGAAAAACTTTAATAAACTGGTTACCGGCTCCATTCATACGCAAATGGACCTGTTTGCAACCTTCAGGGTTTAGTTTACATCTCATA
>JAZKGH010000002.1:26044-26629 GCA_040386055.1 Bacteroidota bacterium | reverse complement strand
CATCATTTAACGTGAAAAAACTCGTTAAAAGTAATGAAATAACTAATAAAATTTTCATAATTTATCTTATTTAATATGTGTTATGTTTGTTTAAACACAATTCTGTTTGTAAAATTTTAACTAAAACCTTTTTATCCCTCACGTACAAAACCCTATCCTTTAAGTCCCTGGTCTTAACATATCACTACCGGATGAAAATGATGCATTCATCAATAGTACTCCGTTAATACCTGCTATCTGTTCTTTGATATAACAATAAAAAGTACTGAATTTTAAGACGTATCCGCTTTATTATCAGAAACTGAATATCGATGCAGTTTAGTTTCCATAATTTATAACTTACTGATTATTAGTAATAATAAATATATTTATAGATTCATTTCTAACCCGAACTGAACAATTGATGTATATATCGATACATTAATTGAATACAACTATGAAAACGTTACTCCCTAAAACCTTGTTTATCGCACTTTTGCTATTGCTAACCGTGCAAACCGTTAAGAGTGCCTGTTCGGCATCTTTCACAAAGTCCGTCAGTGGACTCACTGTAACTTTTACCAATACATCAACCACCACCAGTGG
>JAZKGH010000002.1:0-26022 GCA_040386055.1 Bacteroidota bacterium | reverse complement strand
TTTTGGAGACGCTACTTCTTCTTTCCTTAAAAATCCGGTAAAAACATATAACACACCCGGTATAAAAATCGTACAACTTCTGATCAATGATTCATTTGGTTGTACCCACACAGTGTATGATACCTTTACGGTCTCATCACCGACACCAACCTGTAATGCATCTTTTACCAAAACCATCAGTGGTTTAACTGTAACATTTAATAACACATCCGTTTCTTCAGGAAGTGTACCTTCTGCGGTACATTATAACTGGTCATTCTCGGATGGTACTTTTTCTGACCTGAAGAATCCGGTAAAAACATATGCAACATCAGGTTATAAATTTGTTCAGCTTACCGTATATGATTCATCAACATTATGTTATTCGTTTTATTCCGACTCATTTGTGGTAGTAGGACCGGGAGGTGCTTGTGCTGCAAATTTCAGCAAAACAGTTGGATCAGGCGGACTGTCTCTTACCTTTAACAATACCTCCTTAAATACGGATGGAACAACGGCAGGTTTATCTTATTACTGGTATTTCAGTGACGGAACTTCATCTACCTTAAAGAATCCGACTAAAACCTTTTCTACCGGTGGATACAAAACCATTCAGCTTAGCATTACAGATACTATACTAGGATGCTTTTCAACCAAAATAGATTCCATAATACTTACTCCTACATCCAGCGGCAGTTGTGCTGCTAATTTTACCAGGAGTGTAAGCGGTCTGACAGTGACATTAAACAATACTTCATTGAATACAAATGGAACATCAACAGGATTATCTTACTACTGGTATTTTAGTGACGGAACATCATCTACCCTTCAAAATCCGGTAAAAACATTTAGTACAGGGGGAACCAAAACCGTACAACTTACCATCAGTGACAGTTCACAAGGATGTTTTTCAACCAAAACAGAGACAATCGCATTGGTTCCTTCTACCTGTGTTGCATCATTTACATCCCCTTGGATTGCTCCGCTTACACTCAACCTAACCAGCACTTCTGTTAACAGCAGCGGTACAACAACAGGACTCACTTACCACTGGGTATTCAGCGATGGTACAACCTCATCAGCTTCATCCTTGGTAAAATCATTTCCCGCATTCGGTTTTCAATGGACACGCCTTACCATTATCGATTCATTGGGTTGTACCTCTTCACGCACTGACAGTATCTTCTTTAGACTGCCCGACAACGGTTGTGCTGCTGACTTTAGCTACACAATTAGCGGATTAACGATTACTTTCACCAATACTTCACTTAATGCAGATACTACACCTTTGGGTCTGTCATATTTATGGAACTTTGGGGACGGTACCTTCTCTACTTTAAAAAATCCAGTTAAGACATACCCTATTGGTGGCGTGAAAACAGTAAACCTAACTGTCAGTGATAGCACGCAAGGATGTTATGCATCCAAACCGGCTTATATTAACATAAAAACCGGAAGCTGCAACGCTTCTTTCACCAAAACTATTAGTGGGTTCACCGTGTCTTTAAACAATACGTCTCTAAACACAAACGGCACTAACGTTGGCCTCTCGTACCTGTGGTCCTTCTCAGATGGAACAAGCTCTACGCTTCAAAACCCTGTGAAAACTTTTGCAACAGGCGGAGGCCAAACCATAACGTTAACAATTTCTGATGGTGCACAGGGTTGTACTGATTCGTATATGGACACTGTAGTGTTAACACCTCTTTGCAGTGCAAGTTTTACACTCGCAACAGACACTACCACTCCTTTCCATTTCTTTTTACTCAATACAAGTATTATTCGTCCTACTTCAACTTTCTTCTGGACCTTTGGAGATGGCGGAACATCAACATTGATGACACCTGCACATACTTATGCCAGTTTTGGACGCTATTATGTTTGTTTGACAGTTGCCGATTCGGTATGTACGAGCACGTATTGCGATTCCATTGGAATGGACTCAACAGGCAGATTGCTGAAAGGTGGAGCATTCGGTTTCGAAACATTAGACTTTACAACAGTTTCCACTACAACAGGTACAGCTGAAGTGAACGCCTTAACAGAATGCACTATTTATCCTAACCCAAGCAACGGTGATGTACATATTGACTTCACGTTACAAAAAGCAACCCCGTTAACCCTTCAGGTAACCGACATCACCGGTAAGGTCGTATTTTCCCAAAAGGTTGATGCTCCTTCCGGTCGGTATACCGAAACAATAGATATGAGGGACTTTAAATCGTCTACCTATTTCCTGAGTATCATCTCTACGGATGGTCAAAAAAATTATAAACTGATTAAAAACTAGTTCCCTGCATGACAGAAGCTGAGCTCATAAATGGATGTATTGCTAACGAGAGACGGTGTCAAAACCAACTCTACAAGCTTTACTTTCCATTTATGAGCAAAATTGCTATCCGTTATTATGACAATACTGATGACGCTGTAGCCAGCATCAATATGGCGTTCTTGAAATTATTACAAAACCTGCACAACTATGATTCCTCCTATGCATTATCTACATATCTCGGAAGAATTTTAGTGAACACGATTTTAAATGATATTAAAGCACAAACAAAATATAGTTTGTTATTTCTGGAGGATGATGCAAATGATTACACATTTGAGTTCAGCATTAATGAATCGGAACACCAGCTGGCATATGCCGATGTACTTAAAGTCATTTCCTGTTTACCGACCCTTCACCGTAGCACATTTAACCTCTATGTGATTGACGGATATACGCACAAGGAAGTTGCCGCACTACTGAACATATCTGAGTCACACTCTAAATGGATTGTACACGATGCCCGAAAGCGAATAATGAAAATGCTGAATGAAATGAACCAAACGATTATGAGTTTAAAGAAGGTTTTGTAATGAAAAATAAAGATCTCAATACGTATATCAGCGAAAAGCTGGATCAGGGCAATGGGCTTCCCTATAAGGAAGAATATTGGAATGATATGAACGGGCTTTTGGATGCCAATATGCCTGTGATGAAACCTGCCGTTGCTGCCTCCCAAGTTACTACAAATGGCTTTAAATGGTTATATCTATCATCTGTTTGTGCTGCCGTTTTCACAGTGTCGTATATGTATCTTCACCTTTTCACTCCTTCTTCCCAAACATCATCAGAAAATGTACCTACTACTGCATCTCAAGCTATAACTTCTAAAACGTTATCTACTCATTCATATAAAGATGTTGCAACGTCATCACAACATGAGGAAACATTGGACCCACAACGCGAAAATATAGAACAAGAGAATACAGAAGTTACCGAAGCTCCCGTCTCTAAAGCCAAAGCTCAGACACAAAACGAAATTATCCATGATCAAACAAAACCCCATACTCCTGTTGAAACTGTCCATTCAGACTCTCATGAACCATCAACACTTGCACCTGCCCACGCTGAAGCAGGAATGCCGGTAACAACTCTTCTCTCAAAAACGGAAGAACCTATTTATGATTTACCTATACAGACAACAGTTAATCAGGTTGTATCTAGCCGCTCGGTTGATTTTATGCCTATTAATCCCATTGCCATAAACGGAACTGTAACTGAAATCAGTGGATTAAATCGCAGTCAACTCCCACTCATTTCTTATCCAAAACGAAAGAGGCTTGTTCAACATATTGCTGTATCTCCTTTTATTGGGGTTGTGTATGAATCAGGTAAACAAACATATCGTTACCAAAATGCTGAATACACGCACCCTGTTCAATCACATCTTACTTATGGTGTAAACATCGAATGTGCAACAAAACAATTTGCTGTACGCACCGGAATTGGGTGGAGCAATACCCAATCACAAAAAAGTTTAGAAACATCTCAGGATATTTATAAAGTAGACACCAGTTTTGTGATCGTCAATCCTAATTACGCAACAACCCTATCAGGAAAACCAATAGCTTTAGTAAAAAGGCAAATTGATTCCAGCGTTGTATCTAAAGAGAATTCTACAGCATACCAAAGCACTACCTATCAATACATCACTATACCTCTTACTTTACAATATAGGATTGCTCATAAACGTCTTGCGGTTGTATTTGAAGGTGGAGCATTACATCATTTCATAATTTCTCAAAAAACCAATGCACCCATTCAACAGGTAAATCCTGAAAACCATTTTCAATTGCCGGGTTACAGCATTCAGCTAACAGCAGGTAGCGGTTTGCGGTTTGCGGTCAGTTCGAAATGGTCATTGGGCATCCAATATAACTACACCCTAAATCCCCTGAGTGCAAATATGCATTTTCTCAACAATGCACATGTTGCAACCCTAATGATTACACGAACCCTAAGGTAATTGCAACTGTCATTAAGAGTGAGTGCAAAAAAAAGTCCGAAAGCAGCAATGCCTTCGGATTTTTTTTAATTCGTTGAATCTTATCTTTCTTTCGAAAGTCAGTATTCGAGTTTTACTTATGGTTAATTGATTCCTCTGAACAATCTGTTCCAACGAACTTTGCTCACACCTTTGCCATTCGTATCCCAACTCATCCAGATGAATAGTGCTTTTCCTACAATATGATCTTCCGGTACAAATCCCCAAAAACGTGAATCGGCAGAATTATGACGATTATCTCCCATCATGAAATAGTAATTATACGTGAAGGTATAATTGGCAATTTCTTTCCCTTCCATAAAAAAACGATCACCACGCATTTCAAACGTAGGATGATTTTCATACTCCTTTATAGCTCTCTCATACATCCAGAAATTTACGGTATCAAGAGTAATCACATCACCTCTTTTAGGAACATACAATGCACCAAAATTATCAACGTTCCATCCTAAACTTTCACGGTGTGGAAAGATATAGTTAGCATACATACCAGGAGCCTGCACCGTAGAATCCACAGCAATCACATTCGATTGCCTTTTTAAACTATCACGGGATGCTTTTGTTAAAAAGATCTCGAAGTCTCCTTTATCGGAAAGAGCTCCGCCTTCAGTAATATCTAAACTGCGCAATAGCTTTTGTCCGAATCCTGTTCCATCCGTTTTAACATAGTATTTGTATTGCATCTTAGGTGGATTTTCGGCTGCAACACCGTTAATGAATACCTGCTGATTAATAATGGTAATAGTATCTCCTGCAATGGCTATACACCGTTTGATATAATTTTCCTTTTTATCAACCGGTCTGCCATCTTCAAAAGGATAGTTGAATACTACAACATCATTATTTTTTACTTTTTGAAAACCCGGTAACCTGAAAAAGGGCATGCTAAACCATTCGGTATATGACTTTGAACCAATCAACGGCATCGTATTATGCGCAAATGGAAACGAAATTGGAGTCATCGGTGTACGGGCTCCATAATTTACTTTGCTCACAAACAGAAAATCGCCCACCAATAATGACTTTTCCATAGAAGAAGTGGGAATGGTGTAAGCTTCAATAAAGAAGGTACGGATGAGTGTTGCGGCAACTACTGCAAATCCGATTGCATCAATCCATTCGCGTGCCTTTGTTTTACGAGGAAAACGATGTGCAAACAAATAATAGCCAACAATGGCGGCTTCAATAAAAATCAAAAAAGATGCCGTAGTAATGATGCCGGCTCCTGCAAAAGTGGTCATCACCAAAAAGAAAAAGATATTAATTCCGCTCATGAGCCAGAAACTTCTACGTTCCTTATGCTCCATTGTACTCCAAAATCGTTGCATTAAATTTCCCTTTTTAGGTTCTTCTTTAGTTGTCATGTATTTCTTTTTATAAAACGATAAAACGCACTCTGGCGTTCATTATTACAAGATTGTGATGAAAGGTCTTTGTGATAGTTGATAGGTTGATGAAGTCATTAGTTAATGATGTAATCTGTCCCTTAAATTCATCTCATTTACTCTTGTTTATCTTCCCTCAATAACCTAATAACCTAATAACCCATTAACCGAATAACTATATTACAGATTCAAAATATCATCCATGGTAAACAGACCCTTTTTCCCTTGAATCCATTCAGCCGCAAGTACCGCTCCTTTGGCAAAACCGTACCGTGATTTTGCTCTATGACTGATTTCAATTTCATCGATTACAGACTCGTATTTCACTGTGTGATCTCCGGTAACGTCACCTACTCTTTTGGATTCTATTAATAACTCATGCGGTTTTACACTTTGCGCAGGCATATTCTCATTATAGAGGAGTCGGCCTTTCCATTCCTTTTTCACTTTATTCTCAGCCAGAATATGTGCTACCAAAGATAAGGCCGTACCACTTGGATGATCCTTTTTCTCGGTATGGTGAATTTCTTCAATCATTACATCGTAATCATCATGGTCGGCCATCATTTTGGCCAAAATTTTATTGAGCTTGTAAAAGATATTGACACCAATGCTAAAATTGGTTGAATATACCATCGACTGCCCTTCATGAAGGCAACGATTCTTAATCATATCAAACTGATCATACCAACCTGTAGTACCTACAATAATTGGGACTTTAGCTTCAAAGCACTTTTGAATATTTTCGACTGCTGCTGAGGGCATGCTGAAATCAATAGCTACATCAACATTTTGCAGACTAATAGGCATAAAATCGAATGCATTTTCCATCGTTACCTTGTACACAATTTCGTGACCTTTTGCCGTTGCTATTTTTTCGATGGCTTTACCCATCTTTCCATATCCCAATAATGCTATTTTCATGCGTGATTGTGTTAGAGGTACAGTTCTATTTAAGTTTAAGGGTTAACTGAACACCGCTATAGTTCATAGGTCCATTCATTACAAACTGTGGCTGTATGTTCAAAGATAAGTCTTCGCTCACATTAAAATCAAAAAAATGTGCTTCAACTGCAGCATCCACAATTTGCAGTGCATACAACACCCCAAGTCCAATATAGCATTGATCCCGGGCCTCCCGGTAACTATCGCGAATGGACCTTAGAGTTACGGGATCCCGGTCGAAACGGGGATCACCTATCAGTTCATCAGGGTACAGTACTCTGTGCTTATAAGCACTACTAAAGTCTTTGTAATTAGTATTGTAAAAAACAGCTCCATATACAAGAGCTGCCCCTCCACCATAAATAACAGGTACTTTCCACCACCAGTTTTTACGGTTGTATACCTGCCCCGCACCCGGTAAACATAATGAGAGAAGGGTTGCTGTTTTAGGTGAATGTTTGCGTGGACCAATGCTATCAGAAGGTACAACTTTTGCATTAGCGTCAACCGTAACAATTGCCGGAGCCGTTGTAGTTGTATCCTTAGACTGATAACTTCCGGTATCCGTTGGGGCGTTTACAGATTTTTCAGGTTGTTGTGCAACAAGCTGAATCGACCACATACTGATTATACAAAATAAAAATGCCCTCACGCCAAACTAAATGGTATGAGGGCAAATATAGGTATGATTGTTCAAATTTTACTAATCCAGCATATCCAAAATACGCTGCAAATCTGCTTGGGACCTGAATGGGATTTTAATGGCTCCACGTCCTTTTTCATCTGATTTAATCGAAATTTTAGTATTAAATTTATCCGAAAGGTTTTGTTGAAACTCAACCAATACTTCTGATTTTTTTTGTGCAGCCGGTTTCTCTGCTTTTTTAGCAGGAGATGCATTTGCCTCGCGGGCAAGACTTTCCACATCTCGTACACTCAACTCGTTTGATAACATCTGCTCAAGCATCCACTCCTGTTTTTGTGGATCTTCAACATTAATAATGGCACGGGCATGTCCCATCGAAATGGCTTTTTCCTTCAGAGCCAGCTGAACGATTTCAGGCAATTTCAACAACCGTAAATAGTTATTTACAGTTGTTCTGTTTTTACCTACACGCTCTCCAAGCTCATCCTGCTTTAAACTGCACTCGTCTATAAGGCGTTTGTAGCTTAAGGAAATCTCGATAGGGTTTAACTCTTCACGCTGAATATTTTCAATCAACGCCATCTCCAGCATTTCCTGATCATTCGCCACGCGAACATATGCCGGAATTTTGGTCAATCCTGCAATAATCGAAGCACGCGTTCTGCGTTCACCGGAAATAATCTGGTAGGTATCATAACCCATTTTGCGTACTGTGATGGGTTGAATCACACCATGCATGCGAATAGATTCGGCTAACTCATTTAAGGCAGTTTCTTCAAAATCTGTACGGGGTTGAAAAGGATTAGCCTCAATCTGGCTGATCAATACTTCGCTGATTGAATTTGCCGGTTTTGCTTCGGTAGTGGTTACATCTGTACTTGCATTTTCCAATAAGGCACTCAATCCACGGCCCAATGCATTTCGTTTCGGATTACTCATTTCTATTTTCAGTTTACGGTTGGCTAGTTAGCTATTGGCCTTTGGCTTTTAGCTAAAAGCAATTTATTTGTTATGGTATTCATCTGCACATCTTCACATTTGCTCATCTGTACATTTTCTCATTTAGTTAAGTGACTGCGGTTCGAATTGTTGGTTCAATTTGGTCATTCCGTTTTTTTGCAACAGTTCTTTGGCAAGGTTAAGGTAATTCACAGTTCCTTTACATTCTGCATCATGGGAAATAACTGCTTTACCAAAGCTTGGAGCCTCACTTAAACGGGTATTGCGCTGAATGATGGTATCAAATACCAGCTGCTGGAAGTGCATCTTCACTTCTTCTACTACCTGATTGCTTAAGCGTAAACGCATATCATACATGGTGAGAAGCAACCCTTCTATTTGTAAATCAGGATTCAATCCTGCCTGTACTATTTTTACGGTATTTAATAATTTACCCAACCCTTCAAGAGCGAAGTACTCACATTGTACAGGAATAATAACCGAATCTGATGCGGTCAACGCATTAGTGGTAATTAAACCCAGCGATGGCGAACAGTCTATGATAACAAAATCATATTCACCCTTGATTTTTTCAAGAGCATGTTTCATAATGCGTTCCCTGTTTGGTAAATTAATGAGTTCAATTTCCGCCCCAACGAGATCTATAGTTGATGGCAACACATCCAGACACTCAAACTCTGTTTTAAACAGGGCTTCTTTTGCCTGGGTATCATTAATCATCACCTCATACAATCCCAGTTTTACGTTTTGCGGATCAAAACCCAGACCCGAGGTTGTATTGGCCTGAGGATCGGCATCCACCAAGAGGGTTCGGTATTCCAATACCGCTAAGCTGGCTGCTAGATTAATGGCTGTAGTGGTTTTACCTACGCCACCTTTTTGATTTACAATCGAAATGATTTTTCCCATAATGTATATTTTCCCGTTATTGTTCCACGACAACTTCTGCGTGGAACAAATTCGTTCTTTTCTATTTCTTCAAAGTACGAGAAAGGAAACTTGGACTTGTACACCACGTATCAACATGGGTGTTGATAGTTTTAAAGGCTACTTTTTAAGCAGTTACATGCACATAACAAAAAAAATCTTGCATATCAAAAAACAACCTCATTTGCAAAACCCGCTATTACTCAAATATTTATTGCATTTTCGTGAAATGAACAAATTATGGAGTGTTTATATCCTTTTAACCCTGTCTGGTTGCATCATTCTTCTTTCGGGTATTCAAGTTGCGCAACATAAAGTATTTTGGAGTGGTGATGAAACGATTTCTTACCTGTGTGCCACCGGTAATCAGGAAAACTTCAATACTGTAGCCTTGCAGACAGAGCACGCAGAAGTAAATACAACGGTTTGGAAAAACTTAACCTCCATTAATGAGCCCTACTGTTTTGAGAAGATTGCAACCGAACTTGCTATTTCCGACTTACATCCTCCACTTTATTTCTGGCTGTTGCATATCTATTTTACTCTATTTGATGTATCCATACAAGCCGGAGTCATACTCAATATTGTATTACACCTCCTTTCGCTTATAGCACTGTTTGCATTAGCGCGTAAACTATCTTTCACACCTATTGCATCTGCAATTATTTGTTTGTTGTGGGCTCTGAGTCCTGCAGCATTGAGTGTTGATTTTTATGCCCGTCAATATGCTCTTTTAGGTCTTGTACATTTATTATATGCTGTTTGTTACCTGACATGGATGGAGCGACCAACTAAAATTACCATTTTGTTATTGGTAGTGTGCAGCACTCTTGGATTTCTGACTCATTATAGCTTTATCTATACGGTGGCGGGCTATTTTATATTCACCTTGTTGAATCGGAATAAAATAGGGAGAAATCACATTGTTGCCCTAGCTACTACCTATCTTGTGGCCGGATTATTATTATCGCTCCTTCATCCGCATTTCGCCCATCAGTTTCAATTACAACAGGAACGTGCACAAACATTTGAAGCTATTAAACTTGTAGCTCGATTGGGCAAGACTGTGTTGGCTTTTTGCAATTTTTTTGTTCCGCTTCTACTCCTTAAACAAGTATTCGTTAACATCTCTCCTAAGCTACTTTTGCTTGTAGCAGGATTGGCCATTAGTGCACTTGCCATATATGGTTGGTTCATCAGGAATAAACTCCGCAGCATTGTCAACTCTATTCAATCGTATATCTTTCAAAAAATTAGCTTCCCGGCATTCATCACCTTATGGATTGGCTTGGTTTCTGTTTTGCCTTATCTTTTTTTCATTACTCCTTTTCACGCTATGGGTGCCCAGTACCTCGTGTGTTTATATCCATTTATGGCAATCCTTTTATATAAATTAATTTTCCGCTCGCAAATACAAATCACCTTCCTTACCATAGTATTTTTGGGAGGAAGTTGCCTGTCTGTATACGTATTTACTGCCAAACAATCTTCGCTGGTTACGTTACGGAACCAAATCAGTGATGCCAATTATATTATATGTGATAAAGGAGATAGAAGAAATATAGGACGTGTCATTCCTTACTTACAACGTGATAAAATCATCACCATTGAAAATCCAATTGACTCTCTAAAGGCAGAGGACAGAAATGCGTTGGTACTTATTTCGACATACGAAAAACCAACCTATTCACTCTCAAACCAACAACACTATTACGATTTTGACGATTGGGGAGGATTCGTGGTAATGAAATCGGGTATGCAACGAGAGAAGAATAAATAAATTCTAACCAACAGGATTCTAGCGGTTCGCTTTTCTTCTTTTGACTTCTTTGTTAATGAGTGTAAGCTCCCTACCTGATTGCCCTTTTACCGAGGTGTTTTCGGCAGCACGTCTGAATAAGTATGGCATTACCGACTCTACAGGACCATAAGGTAAATATTTGGCAACATTATATCCGGCACTTGAAAGGTTAAAGCTGATATGATCGCTCATACCGAATAATTGTGAAAAATAAATGCGTTTGTCGTTATTGGGTATATTATGTTGCTGCATTAATCCTGCCAGCAACATACTGCTTTGTTCATTATGTGTACCTGCACAAATACTGATTTTGTCCAGTTTTTCAACGCAAAATGTCAAGGCTGCATCATAGTCTTTATCACAACTTGCTTTATCCGGCTGAATCGGATTAGGATACCCCATAGCCAACGCACGGGTTGCTTCTTTTTCCATATAGGCTCCACGCACCAACTTCAATCCTAAATAATAATTGTACTTCAAAGCATCTTCGTAGCTGTGTTTCAGGAATGCCAGCCTATCATGACGGTATAATTGAATGGTATTATACACGGTAGCTGTTTCTTTGTTAAACTTCAGCATCATTTCACGAGCTAAAGCATCAATGGTATCCTGAATCCAGGTTTCTTCAGCATCTATAAAAATACGAACCTTATTATCAAAAGCCTTACGGCAAATACGCTCCACGCGGTCTTTTACCTTATCAAACTCTTCTTGCTCAGGTATTGTGAGGGGTTCCTTTCCATTTACTTTTGCCAGCAAATCAAAACGCGCCAATCCGGTCACTTTAAATACACAAAAAGGTATTTGCGGATTGTTGGTAGCTTTATCAATGGTTAATAATGTTTCTTCGGTAGTGTGTTCAAACTCCTTTTCTTCTTCTTTACCTTCCACCGAATAATCCAGAATGGAACCAATGCCATAGTCATGAAGGTGTTTCATGGTGGGAACACAATCATTAATGGTCTCGCCTCCACAAAACTGCTTAAACACCGTAGCTTTGATAATTCCGGTAATCGGCAGGTGAATTTTAAAAGCCGCTTCCACCAGAGGAGGTCCCATTTTCACCAGCCAGTTGTACCCAATTGCCTTAAACAGGTAGTACGAACGTTGTAAATCGCTGTTTGACTTAGAGCGAAAGGCGATTTCTGTGTTCTCAAGACTCAGATTAGTAGCTGATTGTAGGGTGGCTGCTTGTGGCATGTATAATGTTATTATAGAAATTAACTGAAAAACATCAAATTTGTTCGCGCAAAAATAAAATTTTGAAGGAATACTACTTAAAAGATTTCAGTATTTATATCGGCAGTGATGTATTCGAGCAATTGCTTGAACACCTCATTGAACGCTCATACTCCAAAGTATTTGTTTTGGTGGATGAACATACTGAGAAATTTTGTCTTCCTGCGTTAACAAAATATTTGTTCGATATTAAGTTAATACGCATACAATCGGGAGAAGAACATAAAAACATTTCCACAGCCCAATTTATTTGGGATGCATTGCAAAACCAGAATGCTGACCGAAACTCTGTACTTATCAACCTCGGTGGTGGTGTTGTAGGTGATATCGGTGGGTTTTGTGCAGCCACATTTAAACGTGGAATGGACTTTATCAACGTTCCAACCACTTTGCTGGCAATGGTGGATTCATCCATTGGCGGCAAAACGGGCATTGATTACAATGGGGTTAAAAATGCTATTGGGGTTATTACGCAACCTAAAGCTATTTACATCAACCCTGATTTGTTAAACACACTTCCCAAAGAAGAATTATTGAACGGGTTTGCCGAAATCATGAAACACGGATTGATTCTGGATAAATCGTATTGGGAAAAAATAGTCAAAACAGGATTTGATGATCGAGCTAAAATCAGTGGATTAATCAATGGTTCCATTAAACTAAAACTGGACGTAGTTAAAAAAGATCCATTCGAAGTTTCCTTCCGCAAGATTTTAAACTTTGGACATACTGTTGGGCATGCTGTTGAATCGTATTCGCTGCAGCATGACAAAAAACCACTCAAACATGGTGAAGCTGTTGCTTTAGGAATCATTTGCGAAGCTTATCTTTCCAAAGTAATGCTAGATCTTTCAAATAAAGAACTGAGACAAATCGGAGAATTCATTGCGCAGTATTTCCCTAAGTATTCTTTACGCACCATTCTTTCACCTGAGCTTATAAAGATTATGCGGCAGGACAAGAAAAATGAAAATGAGGACAGCATTAATTTTACCTTATTGCGTAAAATTGGTAAAGGTTCCATCAACCATGTATGCAGTGAATCACAAATAGCCGCTGCACTCAACTATTACGACAGTTTATGACCAGCATGACGGTTTCACATCCTGATGCTATCTTGCATGGAACCATCAAACTCCCCGGCTCCAAAAGCATCAGCAACCGTGCATTGATTTTACAACAAGTGAGTGAAATACCCATTCAACTCATTAATCTTTCCATCGCTGACGACACTATCATCATGCAACAAGCCTTACAACAAGGTAGTGGAACCATTCACCTCAAAAATGCCGGAACCTGCATGCGTTTCCTCGCGGCTTATTTTGCTGCTAAAGAACATGCAGATGTAACGCTATTGTGTGATGAACGAATGGAACAACGTCCTATCACAGAGTTAGTGGATGCTCTTAACCAACTGGGTGCAGATATTGAATACATCAACAAGGAAGGATTTCCTCCTCTACGCATTCATGGAAAAAAACTAAAAGGCGGAACCATCAATACTTCAGCATCTGTAAGCAGTCAGTATATAAGTGCATTGATGATGATTGCACCATTGTGTGAAGAAGGTTTAACAATAAACCTGACAGGAACCATCACCTCTTTTCCATACATTGAAATGACTGCAAGAATGATGGAACAATTGGGATGGATACTTCATATCAACCATCGGCATTCTTTTAGCATTCACTTTCCAAAACAAATGCAAATATCGAATCTCGAAATAAATCTCAAATCCGAAATCTCAAATCCGAAATCTCAGATCTCAAATTTATTCATTGAACCCGATTGGAGTGCTGCAAGCTACTGGTATGAAATGACGGCATTGAGCAAAGAGTGTAATATATTACTTGAAGGCTTACAATTAGACAGTTTACAGGGAGATGCTATTGTTGCCAAATACATGGAGCTTTTTGGTGTAGTAACAAAGCAGGAACAAGGTAGTATTCGGCTCTCAAAAAAAAATCAAAATCTCGAATCTCGAAATAAATCCGAAATCCAAAGTCCGAAATCCGAAATCTTGGATCTAAAATCTACTCCCGATCTCGCTCCAACGCTTGTCGTGACCGCAGCAGCATTATGCATTCCGATGATCTTAACCGGATTGCAAAACCTAGTGATAAAGGAAAGCAATAGATTGGAAGCATTGAGAACAGAATTAACGAAACTTGGATTTGATGTAACTATTGCGAATGGTAGATTTGAGGTCAAAGAAAATCTGAGGTTGAAATCCGAAATCTCAAATCCAAAATCTCAAATCTCAACATACTCCGATCACCGCATAGCGATGGCATTTGCTCCATTAGCTTTAATATTTGATTCTATTACCATTGAGCAACCGGAAGTGGTTGAAAAATCCTATCCACATTTTTGGGAAGATCTTAAATCGGTTGGATTTCAATTGGCATAAATCCCGATCTTAATCATTTGTTTCACTTCCTATTAAATTTTTCTTTTCCCCTTCCCTATAACTTTCGTTCGAATTTCGAGCTTCGAATTTCGAATTTCTCTCTGTTATTCATTTATTATTTCGTATTTCGTACTTTCATCATTAGTATATAATCAACTACCATGGCAGGCAATTCATTCGGAGAACTCTTTCGTATTACCACTTTTGGAGAAAGTCATGGGGCCGGATTGGGCGTGGTGATTGATGGCTGTCCGCCAAACCTTCCGTTTGATGAAGCATTTATTCTTTCTGAACTGGCACGCAGAAAACCCGGACAATCCAGCATCACAACGGCACGCAAAGAAGATGAATCCATTGAAGTGCTATCAGGTGTGTTTGAAGGAAAAACAACAGGAACCCCCATTGCTATTTTGGTACGTAACAAAGACCAGCGCTCACAGGATTATGATGCACTAAAAGATGTTTATCGTCCTTCTCATGCAGACTATACCTATGAACAAAAGTATGGCATCCGTGATTACAGAGGCAGTGGCAGAGCATCGGCCAGAGAAACTGTTGCGAGGGTGATTGCCGGAGCGATAGCCAAACAAATATTAGCGGAACAAGGAATTTCTATTGCCGGTTATGTATCGCAGGTTGCGCATATCAAAGTTAACAAACCTTATACAGAATTAGACCTATCGCTTGCCGAACAAAATAGTGCGCGTTGCCCTGATGAAACCACTGCTCAGCAGATGATAGCGTTGATTGAAGAAGTGAAAGCAGAAGGTGACAGTGTAGGCGGAACCGTTTCATGTGTAATTAAAGGGGTGTCCGTAGGATTGGGCGAACCGGTATTTGATAAACTTCATGCAGACTTGGGTAAGGCTATGCTAAGCATCAATGCTTGTAAGGGTTTTGATATTGGCAGTGGTTTTGAAAGCATCACCATGAAAGGCAGTCTACATAATGATGCATTCCTGTCAGCAAACGGTAAAATAAGTACCCGCACAAATCACTCGGGAGGTATACAAGGAGGCATATCAAACGGAGAAGATATTTATTTCCGATGTGCATTTAAACCCGTATCAACCATTAGCAAGGAGCAGCAAACCATTGACACTCAAGCAAACGAAACCTTGTTAAATGCAACAGGCCGTCATGACCCCTGTGTGTTACCCAGAGCCGTTCCTATTGTTGAGGCAATGGCTGCATTGGTTTTAGTAGATCATTTTTTGCGCAACAAAATATATCGCTAAGGATACGCGCAACCATTGTGTTGAGTTATATCATCTTTAATTTACAAATAAACGCGTTATTTGCGCTTCACTCTTAGTATAAGGGTATTACCATTTTTAATAAGTATTTATGTTCAACAAACTAACCGCACTTGTGTGCCTTCTCTTCTCTTTAACTGCTTCATTTGCTCAGCAGGTTATTCCTTGCGCCACAGATGAACTGCATGTTCAACAAACAATGGTTGATCCATTGGCTCGTACCAGAGAAGAGCAAGCAAATGCCCTCATCAGACAACAGGTAAACTCTTTCACCAAAAAAGCGAATGGCATTATATACATACCGGTAGTCTTTCATATCATTTCAAACTCTGCAAAAGACAGTTCGGAAAACATCTCCCAATTTCAGATTATGGATCAAATCCGCATTATAAATGAGGATTTTAGACGTAAGGAAAACACAGCCGGATTCAGTACTGATGCAGCCTCTACTGATCTTAATATTGAATTTCGCCTGGCACAGTATGATCCTAACGGAAACAAACACGATGGAATCAACCGTATTAATAGTACGCTTACATCTGATGCACGTGATAATGTAAAAGCATTAAGTTACTGGGATAGTAATAAATACCTGAATGTTTGGGTTGTAAAATCCATTAATGCAGGATTTTCTGCCGGACAAGGAATTGTATTGGGATATGCACAATTTCCGTGGGACCGAAATTCCAAACCGACCACAGATGGTGTAGTTGTTCGTTCCGATCAAATCGGAGTTGTGGGTTCGGGGCAAACTTCACAGGGAGGTAGAACATTGACACATGAAATTGGTCACTGGTTAGGATTATACCATACGTTTCAAGGTGGTTGCAATGGTGGAACATCATCCAATTGTGCTTCACAAGGAGATCAGGTATGTGATACGCCTCCCGTGGCAACATCAAGCAGTGGGTGCAATGTAGGTCAAAACAGTTGTACCAATGACGTTCCTGATTTGCCTGATATGGTTCGAAACTATATGGACTATTCGGATGGAACATGTATGAACACATATACTGCAGGACAAAAAAATCGTGTTTACGGATTTTTACCAATGTATCGTAACACTATTTATAATAATGGACTCAATGATGTAAGCTATGCAGGAATTGCAGCAGATGGTAGTTATCTAACCGTTCCGGCTTCGCCATTTACGGCACCTATTGATATGAGTTATGAAGGAACTTCTTTTACAGATCAGGGCTGGAAAGTAAACAACTTTGGCAATGCATTAAATGGGTGGCAGCTAAACAATGCTGTTTCATACAGTGGAACTTCGAGCATGTACATGCATAATTTTACCAACACAACTGCTAAAATTAACAGCAGAGACGGATTTCAATCACCGGAATATAATTTAAGTGTATTGGCAGCTCCTTTTGTTGAATTCCAATATGCATATGCACAACGTTCATCTGCCAGCAATGATTCCCTTGTTCTTATCATCAGCAACAATTTTGGCATGGGTGAACAACGTATTTTCGCAAAAACTGCCAGCGACCTTTCTACAGGAGGTGTGACAACCAGTGAATTTATCCCTGCAAATGATCAATGGAAAAAAGTTTCCATTGACTTATCGGCTTATCGCTCTTTTACACATGCACGCTTTCGTTTTGAATTTGTAAACAGAAGAGGCAACAACGTATACGTAGATGATTTTAAATTAACGAACTGGGTGGCAGGTTTGGAAGAGAATGCCAAACAAGCAATCGACTTTAAGGTATTTCCAAATCCAATGACGGAAAGCAGTACCCTTACATTTGAATTGCAACAAACCGATAACGTTACCATTGCATTATATGATTTGGCCGGAAAAGAAATTTCCCTTTTGGCAAATCAAATTTTTTCAACTGGAAAACAAGAACTTACACTTTCGTCAAACGCGCTCAAACCGGGAATGTATATCATCCGTTTTGAAAGCAATGATGCGGCATTTAGCCATAAATTATTGATTAATTAAAAATTTCCTCGGAATTTTGGAAACTTAGGAAAACGTGTTAAGTGCATGCTAAACAGTATAAAAATAGTATACTCGCACACTTAATACAGTTGAAACGGAGGAAAGAACATGACTAAAAACTTAGTAATTGTGGAGTCGCCTGCCAAGGCCAAAACCATTGAAAAATTTCTTGGCAAGGATTTTACGGTACGTTCGTGTTACGGCCATATCAGAGACCTGGCCAAGGGAGACGATGCTATTCAGATTAACAATAACTTTAACCCCATATACGAAGTATCTGCCGATAAAAAGGCCATTGTTGCCGAATTGAAAAAGTTATCAAAAGATGCAGACATAATATGGTTAGCATCCGATGAGGACCGCGAGGGAGAAGCTATTTCATGGCATCTTTCAGAGGTGCTGAAATTGGATGAAGCGAAAACCAGACGTATTGTTTTTCATGAAATTACCAAGCCTGCTATTTTAAAGGCTATAGAAAATCCAAGAAAAATTGACAAGCACCTGGTTGATGCACAGCAAGCCAGACGTGTATTGGACCGTTTAGTGGGTTTTGAACTATCTCCTGTACTTTGGAAAAAAATTAAGGGAAACTTATCAGCCGGACGTGTTCAATCGGTGGCTGTGAGATTAATTGTAGAACGCGAACGCGAAATCAATGCCTTCAGTTACTCTTCAGCTTTTAAAGTTACTGCTAAATTTAATGTTGGCGGAAAACAAATGGAAGCAGAACTGGGCAAACGTTTTGATACCGAAAAAGAAGCACAAGCCTTTTTGGAAAGTTGTAAAAACGCCAGCTATGTAATTAATCAACTGGAAACTAAACCGGCAGAAAAATCGCCTTCTGCACCGTTTACCACTTCTACCCTTCAACAGGAAGCAAGTCGTAAATTAGGATACTCCGTTTCGCAAACAATGCAAATTGCGCAAAAGCTATATGAGCATGGATTCATTACCTATATGCGTACCGACTCAGTAAACTTATCGGAGTTGGCAATTGCAAATGCGAAGGATACCATCAGCAAAAACTATGGCGAACGCTACTCGAATCCGAGAAGATATACTACGAAGAACGACAGCGCTCAAGAGGCCCATGAGGCCATCCGTCCTACTTATTTTGAAAACCAAAACGTAGACGGAACAGCACAGGAAAAACGCTTATACGACCTCATCTGGAAACGCGCCATTGCTTCACAAATGAGCAAAGCGCAAATTGACAGAACTATTGCAACGGTAGGAATTTCAACTAATGGCATTAGTTTAATTGCCACCGGTGAGGTACTTACATTTGACGGATTTCTTAAAGTATATATGGAAAGTACCGATGAGGAAGCAGATGACGATAACAGTAAAATGTTACCTCCGTTAAAAGTTGGCGAAATCCTAAACCTGATACAGATTGATGCGATTGAACGATTTACCCGCCCTGCTCCACGTTATACGGAAGCCAGTCTTGTAAAAAAACTGGAAGAGCTTGGCATTGGACGTCCTTCCACTTATGCTCCAACCATTAGTACGGTGCAAAAAAGAGGATATGTTGTAAAAGAAGACAGAGAAGGTAAGGAACGTAAATTCACTTCCTTAACCCTTGCTCAAAATGAGATCAACAGAGAAGTAGGAAGCGAAAAATTTGCCAGTGAAAAATCAAAATTATTCCCGAGTGATATCGGAATGATTGTTACAGATTTCTTGTCAAAACATTTTGAAAACATCATGGACTATAATTTCACTGCTTTGGTGGAAAAAGAGTTTGATGAGATTGCACAAGGACAAATGCAATGGAATAAAATGATTGAATCATTTTACACTCCATTCCATAAAGAAGTAGAAAAAACTACAGAAACAGCCGAGCGCCAAAGTGGTGAACGTACACTGGGAACGGACCCTAAGACCGGTAAAAATATTTATGCAAAAGTGGGGCGCTTTGGTCCATTTGTTCAACTGGGAGAAAACAGTGATGATGAAACACAAAAACCGCAATATGGAAAATTGTTGCAAGGACAGCGTGTGGATTCCATCACTTTGGAAGAAGCCATTGAACTGTTTAAACTTCCACGCACCATTGGCGAATTTGAAGGCAAGGAAGTATCTGTGAATGTGGGTCGTTTTGGACCATACGTTAAATGGGGTGAGGAATTTATTTCATTGCCGAAAGGTGAAGAAATCATGGAAGTGAATCTTGAGAAGGCCATTGAAGTGATTAATGCCAAACAAACAGCCGAAGCCCCTGTAGGTATGTTTGATAACAAACCTATTACCAAAGGTAAAGGACGTTTCGGCCCCTTTATCAAATGGAACGATATGTTTATCAATGTACCACGTGCTTACAATTTGGATACGCTTACTCAGCCTCAAATGAATGAGCTGATTGAGAAAAAAATTGAGAAAGAAGCGAACCGCTTCATTCAGCAGTGGCCAGATGAAAAAATTTCAATTGAAAACGGCCGATGGGGAGCTTTTATCCGTTTGGGTAAAAACATGATTAAGCTGGGACGCAAAAAAGATGGTGAGAAATACACCAACGAAGAACTTGCAACCGTATCGCTTGAAGATGTGAAAAAGATGATTGAAGTGGAAATGCCGGATGCGTTCAAGGCAAAAAAAGCCGCTCCTAAAAAAGGTGCTGCCAAGAAAACTGCTGCCAAAAAAGTTGCTCCTAAAACTCGTGCTGCTAAAAGCAGTAAAGTTGCCGCAAAAAAAGCAAAATCTTAATTGAATACGTGAGGTATGTTGAGTGACAAAGAAGTCTTATCGCTGATTTTACTGCTGGAAGATGAGGATGAAGAAATTGTACAGCATGTAGAACAAAAACTTCTTTCTCTGGGAGCTGCTGTTATTCCAATTTTGGAAAATGAGTGGGGAAATATCAATAGTGCATTGCACCAGCAACGGGTTGAAAACATCATTCATAAAATTCAGTTTGAACACCAGCTGGAAGAGCTGCGCAATTGGAGTAAAAGTGAACATCAGGATTTACTTGAGGGGCTATATATCATTGCCAAATACCGGTATCCCGAACTGGAAAAGCAATCTCTAATCAATGAGATTGATCGCATACGTTTAGATATCTGGTTAGAGATGCACTATGATTTATCGGCATACGAGAAAATCCGTATCATGAATCATGTGATTTATTCCGTACATGGGTTTAAAGGCAATACCGATCAATACCACGACCCGCAAAATTCATTTATAAATAATGTGCTGGAAAGTAAACGCGGCAATCCGATTATGCTTGCCGTGGTATATATGCTGGTTGCCCAACGCCTTAATATTCCTATATACGGTGTTAATCTTCCGCAACATTTTGTATTGGGTTACAAAGAAGAATCCATGGGCATTAATATCGCTGATGCATTTAACAACAAATCTAATATAGAACGGCCCGGAGGAAAAATTCTATTTTACATTAATGCCTTCAATGACGGAGCAGTATTCAGTAAAGCCAACCTTGAACAATTTTTAAAACAAATACAGATAGAACCTCGCCTAGAGTTTTTTGAAGCCTGTTCGAATGTTGATATTATCAAACGTGTGCTTCGCAATCTTGTAGTGGCATACGAAAAAAATCATAAACCTACCAAGGTAGATGACGTACACCAAATGTTATCCGTGCTGGGAGAACCTCCTTTAGACCATTTTGAAGACACAACTCCTGACAATGATAAGTTTGACGATGATGAATAAAAGTTAGTACATTCGTGTATTACACCACATATTCATCCAGTTGAAAACCGTATTTTATATTCTCTTTCTACTATCAATCACCTTAAAGGTAACAGGCAGTCAACAAACACCTATTGACAGTTTAACTGCTGAAATTCAACAAAAATTACCGGATACAACGCGAATCAATACTCTTATTGAATTATCCAAGCAGTTACGAAACCAATCTCCGCTCCAATCATTTTCCTATGCTCAGGAAGCCTATCAATTATCCATTCAGGTAAACTACTCCAAAGGTATGGGGTATTCTTCGGATAGACTTGGGGTATTGTTCCTCAGTTTTGGTGATTATAAAAAAGCTTTGTATCATCACTTTCAATCTCTTAAAATTTTTGAAAAACTAAAAGAGGCAAGGGGAATTGCCTTTACCTACAATAATTTAGGAGCTGTATACTTTCACCTTAAAAACTATCAAAAAGCCAAAAGCTGTTACCAGAAATCTATCGATATCAAGCTCCAGAACGGTCTCCTGAAAGAAGCGAGCAGTTCATACATTAATCTTGGCAATATTTCTATGTTTCAAAAAAACATAGATGAGTGTATCAGGTATTATTTGCTTGGTCTTTCGAATGCAAAAAAATTTAACGACCAGCAGAATATCACCATAGGTTTTATGAACCTGGGAGAAGCATACTACGACAAGCGAAATATCCCTATCGCAATGCATTATTACCGAAAAGCCCTTTCACAGATTTCACAATCAGACCTGAAAAATTATGAAGGTCAGATCTATTTCGCCCTGGGTAAAATTTACGGCCAGCAACAAGCATTTGACACTTCTGAAAGGTGTTTTCAAAAGGCGCTTGTCATCAGTATAAACAATAATTATCGCCCACTCCGATTGAATATATACAAACATGCTTCATTGATGTATGAACATCAGCACAAGTTTGAAGAGGCTCTTAAAATGAATCAGCATTTTATTGCATTAAACGACAGCATTTACAATGAAGAAAGTTCTCAGGCCCTGAATGAAATGCAAACACTTTATGAACTTGAAAAGAAAGAAGAACAAATAAAAAGTTTGAATCAGGAAAAGGAAATTATCCATGCCAAAGAATCCACGGATGTGATCATTCGCAATTTCTTCATTGTAGCCTTCTTTCTCATTTCCATCATCACATTCATTTCCATCAGAAGTATTTTCAGAAAACAAAAATCAAATCGTTTGCTGGAAATTAAAAACACCAAAATTGAATTGCAGCGATCCGAAATCGAGCGGAAAAACATTGCACTGCAGGAATTCAATAAAGAACTGTTGAAAGAAAATGTGGTTGCCCGGTATGAAACGCTGAAATCAAAGGTGAACCCTCACTTTTTATTTAACAACCTGAGTACGCTTTCGTCACTCATCATGCAGGATCCAAAACTGGCACTTCAATTCGTTTCAAAATTTTCAAAACTATACCGTTCTATCATGGAGCATGGAAATAGTCAATTGGCAAGTATTGAAGACGAACTGGAAGTAATGGATAATTATGTTTATCTGTGTAAAATGCGGTTTGTAGAAACGCTGAAAGTAGTTAATCACATAGATATTAATGGAACAAAGAGACTCGTTCCTCCCTTTAGCTTACAATTGCTTGTTGAAAATGCAATCAAACATAATATCATTAATAAGGAAAAAACACTGACCATTATACTTACCATAGAAGACAATTTTCTGGTTATTAAAAACAGCTATCAACCTAAAATGAATCCCGAACAAGGAACGGGGCTCGGTCAGCGTAGTATTATTGAACGGTATAAATTAATTTCCGATAATATACCCGAATTTATCATCCAAAAGGATTGGTATATTTCAAAGTTACCACTGTTATAATAAATGCATTCATGAACTGCATCATCATTGAAGACGAAATACACGTAGCAAGACATCTCAGTTATTTACTGGAATTAAGTGGTATGGACATTACTGTAGACCGTATTATCGGTTCTGTGAGCGAGTCTATTTCATGGTTAAGTACACATCAAACAGATCTTATTTTTATGGATGTACAACTGGAGGATGGGAGCAGTTTTACAATTTTTGATCATATACAAATTGATACTCCTATTATTTTCACTACCTCCTATGATATCTTTGCGATTGAAGCTTTTAAAAGAAACGGGATTGCCTATTTATTAAAGCCCATTGATCTGGAAGACCTGCAAGCGGCATTACTCAAATTCAAAAAATGGTTTGGAAATGCTGATTCATACTCCAATTTAGCGGCATTATCATCCCCTTTTCAAAAGCGCTTCTTAATTCAGTTATCCTCTACCCTTCACTCCATTGACGCTGCAGATGTTTCTTTTTTTTACGTGCAAAATAAACAAGTGTTCCTGATGAGTAAAGACGGCCAAAAATTTCCGTTTGACAGCACACTTGAGTTATTGGAAAAACGACTGCATCCTGATTCTTTTTTCAGAATAAACAGACAGTTCATTGTTCAAAGAGATGCTATTACGGAAATGCACAATGAAACCCGTGGTCGCGTTAAAATTATTACCGAACCAACCTTTAAAGATGAGATGATCGTAAGCATCGACAGAGCCATTGATTTCAAAAAATGGCTAAATATATAAGGCTTTTGCACTTTCAGTAGTCTAAATTACACTTTCAGCAGTTTAATCTCTCACCTTCAGGTGCCTCTGTAAATTAGTGTGTAAATTGGTTAAGGCTAATTATTTAACCCATTATGAAAATACACTACACCATTAAACATTTTATCGCTCTCCTTTTCTTAATCCACCTTTCTTCACACCTGTCAGCACAGAGCGTTACATTTGATAATGTACCACCCTTCGGAACAGGTAGTACTGCTATCGGTGTGAGTGGTGGTATCGTATTCAACTTTACTACCAACAAATCGGTCATTCTTGAAAATTTTCGTGTAGCATCTACGGCCGGTAGTACTACTGCTACAGATTGGTATAACCCAACAAAAATAAATGGCCAACCTGTAATTGCGAATATGAATGCAGCTGGTGGTTGGATCAATCTTGGCAGTTCATCTCATATAGGGCTTGGGAATGCAGCACTAGCAACAATTCCCGTAAATATGAACCTAACGATGAATCCCGGTGATACCTTTGGATTTTTTCTGCAATTTTCATCCGGAAACGTATTCTCTACGAGCACCTTAGTTACTCCAACATTTACTAATGGAACAGTTACAATCATCGCGGATAATGATTGTGCATTTACAAGAAATGCTACAGCGTGGTTTGGTCCGGTTCGCCAGTTAAACGGAGGGATCATTTATAAATTGGCAAATAAGGGCGTAGATGATGCCAGTGTTTCGCAACTTATTTCAGCTCCAAAATTTTGTGGACCCAGTCAGAACCTATTGGTACAAGTATCAAACAAGGGACGGAATATTATCAATAACGTAACTGTTAATTGGTCTGTTAATGGAGGTATTCAAACTCCCATCACGATTTCTAATCCATTGGATACACCCGGTCATCCAACCAAAATAAGCGATACAACAATATCGTTGGGGCTCTTACCTTATCTTCCCAATGAGCTAAAAAATATTGCTGTGTGGACCTCTTCACCAAATGGTTTGATTGATACCATTCCTAATAATGACTCCCTGTATATAAGACTTAGACCAGGAATGAATGGTACCTATACCATAGGTTCCACCGCTTCTGACTTTACAACGTTTAAAGGAGCAAGTAATGTTCTGGATACGTTTGGTAAATGTGGCCCGGTGCTATTTAATGTGACTGCCGGGGAAACATTTAATACCACTCCGATAACCATCACAAATCTCGATTCGATTACCTTCCAGAGATTTGGTGCAGGTGCTAACCCGATTGTAAATGGTTTAACAGGCACAGGTACTACGGCAGATGCTGTTTTTAAAATTGCAGGCAGTAAAACGATTGTATTTGATGGAATTGATGTGGCAGACGATGTTACCAATTCCACGACCACTACACAAATGGAATACGGGTATTCCGTTTTGAATTCGAGTGCTACCATTGGTTCATCAAACAATGTCATCAAAAACTGTAAGATTACCCTTAAACGTACAAATACTGCTACTATAGGAATTCTTCAATCGGCATCCACTACGGGTGGTGGACTTGCGGCTACTGCCCTTTCCGGAGCAAACCATAACAACAGATACGAAAATGTTAAAATTGAAAACTCATATAAAGGGATTGGCCTAGTTGGTACTGCGGGCTTTCCTGATAGTAATTGCGTAATTACATCAACCGGAGGAGATACTACCATTATTGGATCCAATGCGGCTAATGATATTGGTAATGGAACTCCTCTTATTTATGGTATCAATGCTGCCGACCAAAAGAATGTGGAGATTTCTAAATGTTTGGTTCGTAACTTAACTAACACAGGTACAACTACTGCCACTCAAGGTATTTTTATTGATAATGGTTCAACTACTGTTGATTATGGAACGGCAAAAGTGTGGGGAAATACCATACATTCAATTGCGCGTTCA
>JAZKGH010000001.1:0-4615 GCA_040386055.1 Bacteroidota bacterium | reverse complement strand
CGTTAATTTTCTCAACAGCAACATAACCAAACCAATCCTGAATACCATAACTTCCTGCTCTGTCGAAAGGTTTATAGTGTTTTATATAATGCCAGATCTCATCATCCGAAAGTTGTTTGATAAATACTTCACTGCTTTCGTAAAACGGAATAATGTGATCGTGTGTACGCAAACAAACTCCTGTATACACGGTATGCACCGTACCGCAAATTTCTTTTAACATACGAAATGCTTCTTCTTCACTCTCGGGTTTATTCAACACATGATTGTTGATCCATACAATGGTATCTGCGGTAATCAAAACTTCATTCTCACCAATCGGCAAAGGATATGCTTTGGCTTTTTTCTCTGCCAGATATAGAGCAATTTCTTCTCCTTCCAGTTCAAGGGGAAACGATTCATCCACTTCATAAGTTCTTACTTCAAAAGGATATTCAAGCCCTTTAATGAGTTCCTGTCTGCGTGGCGATTTTGATGCTAAGATTATTTTTTTAGTCATGAGTAAGGTGTTCTATATCATCAATATCACGGGGTCTACCAACTGCCTTCTTTGCCAGAATCAAATCATTTAAATGAATAAGCCTCACATCAAAATTTTCAATATTAACTATAGAAGAATTTCCGAAAGCAAATTCAAATTCTAATCCTTTCAGATTAGTAATAATATCAATAGCCACCGGACTTCTTCCGAATGTAAAGACATCATTAGTTTGCGACATGAATTTATGAAGAGTCATATCAAACATCGGCATTTGAAAAATTGTAAATGCTTGTTCTATTTTCCTGTAATTATCCTCAGTTTGTCTTACCCAAATATCCATATCTCCGGTACTTCTATTATGTCCATGCATAATCACTGAATAGCCACCGACCAAAATATAGTCAACATTTGCTGCATTAAATGCCTTAATAAAATCCTGAAAATCACTATTGAAAATATTTCCCATTATTCTCTTTGCTTTCTAATTGAAAATAAAGTTCGGTCTAATCTAACAGATATTGGATCTACATTAAAAGCAACGCAAGTTATGTACCAACCGGCCTCCAATCGTTCTTTGTAAGACTTTGTGAGCCAATATTTCCTATTGTGATCCGCTTCTTCAAATGATTGAATCTTAAATGCTGTGCGATCTAACTTATACATGCCGCAAGTTAAAATTCTATATTCAATTTCATAGCCAGTGACTTCAAATCTTCAATCACTTTATCATTCAAGGGAATTCCACTTAGCGCACGCTCGGCATAGGCTGTAAACTCAGGCTCTCCCGGAATTATCACGGGAACAGCGGCATCAATCGGTTCGGCTGTTTTAAATCTGTCAATCCAATTATCAAGATGTGATTTAAAATCTGCTGCCGGCCGGAACGCATCAATACGCATGGCTCCAACAAAATGTCCGATTCCTTTTCCGGGCTGGTTTTTCACCGGATCTAAAAATGCTACAAATGGAGGTACCCACGGACCATAATTGGCACCTGATAATACGGCACTGAAAATGTCAACCACCGCACTCAAACCAAAACCCTTATGTCCCGCTTTAGTATCTCCACTACCTAATGGTAACAATACCCCACCGTCTTTCAATGCATTAGGATCTGTTGTATCATTTCCGTTCTTATCCATGATCCAACCTTTGGGAATTTGTTTGTTTGCCCGTTGTGCAATTTCTAATTTACCATTTGCCGCAGTTGAAGTTGCAAGATCCACAACTACCGGTTGGTATTTGCCTGCAGGAAATACATAACACATTGGATTGGTTCCCAACATTCGCTCTTTGGAATGTGTAGGCGCAACAAGCGGACTTGCATTGGTCATTGCAATACCAATCATATCATGCTCCAATGCCATCATAGCGTGATAAGCAGCAATACCAAAATGATTAGAGTTTTGAATAGCTACCCAACCCGTTCCAACTTGTTTAGCTTTATCAATGGCTAATTGCATTGCCTTGGGAGCAATGGTCAATCCCAATCCTTCATCAGCATCAACAGTAGCTGTTGAAGGTGTTTCATGAATAATTTTCCATTCAGGATTCATCTTAGCACGGCCTGCTTCATATAAGCGCACATACCCACTTAACCGCGCCACTCCGTGTGAATCAACACCTCGCATATCTGCCGTAACCAACACATCGGCTGCAAGTGTTGCATCATCACTATTCATTCCACAATGTTCAAATACGGAACGGGTAAATTGTATCAATTTATCTTTCGTAAAATTCATTCGTTGGCTATTAGCCTTTAGCTATTGTCTTATTTAGTTAATAAACATAATCAACTCAATCAACATCATCCTCACTTACCATCCAAAATCACAGGCGTATTTCCTTTTCCCATAATAATCACTTTGGCATTGGGTGATTTCGCCAATTCCAGATTTGCTTTAATCATTTCATATTGCAGTTGTTTATCACTTAATCCGGTACTAATTATACGCTGATAGTCAGCAATACCTTGCGCTTCCACACGTTTACGTTCTGCTTCCTGCTTTTCTTTCTGCAATACAAATTGCATTTTCTGTGCGTCCTGCTCCGCATTGATTTTGGATTCAATGGTAGTTTTTACGGAAGAAGGCAAAGTTATATTCCGCACAAGCAGTTGTTCCAAAACCAATCCGCGTTTCTTGAAATCATCTTCAATGCTTTTAAAAATTCGCCCCTGAAATTCATCCCGTTTAGATGAATACAGTGCAACTGCATCATAATACACAGCATTGTCACGGATCTTCGTACGTGTGAGCGGCCGAACAATTTTATCGGTATAATCCGCTCCTGTTTCCCGTAACAAACGAGGAGCTTCTCCCGGAATCAATCTGTACAAAACGGTTAAATCAATGGTTACTTCTAATCCATCGGCAGTAAGTACGCGAATGGCATCATCTCCGCTTTGAGCACCCTCATCATGTACCCCACTCATGGTATAATTCTGGGTTTTGATATCTAGTCTTTTTACATCCACCACGGGATTCACAAAATGCAAACCGCTACTCAATACATCCTCTTCTACCCTTCCAAACAAGACTTTCACACCAACCTGACCCGGATCAATTTGTTTGAAACAAGCCGTTGCTATTCCAACAACAACCAAGAGAAGACCAATACTGCGTATTGCAGGAATAAATCTTTTTAATTGCTCTGCTTTGGTCAACACAACTGCACTTACAACAAGTAAGAGCAAACCTAAAATGATTAAAAACATATGTATAATGATTAATTTGAATTCATAGAACTTTTATTCTTGCTCTTTACAAATCGAAAGTCTGCTTTGATAATCCCGAAACTTCGGGACAGCATGATATTCATTCTCTCAGCAGAGTGGTCTTTTCTCCTTTATTCTTTCTTCTCATAAGCCTTGTGCAAGCACATCTGCTATGTGCAAAACCTTTATCGGCAAATTCTTTTTCTTAATCACACTATCCAATTGCAACAAGCACGAGTAATCCGTTGATATCACATATTCTGCTCCGGTAGCCTGTATGTTTTCAATTTTCTGTTCCGCCATGCTCACGGAAATGGCTTCATTTTTTACGGCAAATGACCCCCCAAAGCCGCAACAGGTTTCACAGTCTTTCATCTCCACTAATTCCAGTCCTTTCACATTATTCAACAACTCACGTGGCTGCGATTTGATTCTGCATTCACGCAACGCACTGCAAGAATCATGATAGGTAGCCTTACCTGTTAAGATGGAACCGAAATCCGTAATCTTCATTATATCCACTAAAAACTCACTTAACTCAAAGGCCTTCTTTTGCAGTTGCTTAAATTTATTGTGGTAGGATGAGTTTTGAAATAACAAATCATATGAGTTGCGCATCATGCCTACACATGAACCTGCAGGACAAACCAAATTACGATTCGGGTCAAACTCTCTAAGAAACTTTTCGGCAACTTCCCGAGCATCGTTCCAGTGCCCCGCATTAAAGGCTGCCTGTCCGCAACAAGTTTGCTCTACATTATAATTCACCTGACATCCGGCCTTCTCTAACACTTTAATCATGTTAAAAGCCGTTTCTGGTCTAAGTTGATCAATAAAACACGGTATAAATAAATCTACTTTCATCTATGGGTGCAATGTCTTGAAATTTTTAATGCGCGCAATAAAAAATAATCCTACTAAGAAATAAGATGCCAATGCCACAATAGATGCCCTCATGTCACCGGTAAGTTGCAATAACAATCCGTAGCTGAATGTTCCCAATACGATGGCCAGCTTTTCACATACATCATAAAAACTAAAATACGATGCGTGGTTAGGTGTTGTATCGGGAATAATTTTAGCGTACGTAGAACGAAACATCGATTGAATCCCTCCCATTACGAAACCAACCAGTACCGCCAATCCGTAGAATTCATTGGCCGTTTGCGTAAAATAGGCAATCCAACAAATCAATATCCAGATAATAACCATAATGATGAGCGTATAAATATTTCCAATGCGACCCGATAATCTTGAAAATAACCAGGCTCCCAAAATAGCAATCAACTGAATAATTAAAACCGTACCAATAAGCTGGGCCGTTTGTAAGTGCAGCTCTTGTGATCCAAATATGGTTGCCACATACATTACCGTTTGCACGCCCATAGAGTAAAAAAAGAAAGAAAAAAGAAAACGTT